>NZ_JBHSUM010000105.1:0-11686 GCF_042660605.1 Nitratireductor sp. GCM10026969 | reverse complement strand
GGCGGGAAGCGTGAAGGTGCGGGTCTGGCTGCTGCCGCCCGCCGCGAAGGAACCGGCGTCCGTCACCGCGCCGAAGGTCAGACCGCCGTCCAGCGTGTCGGTCAGGACCAGATCCTCGGTCATCGCGGACCCCGTCACCGTCGCCGCCAGCGTATAGGTGATGGTGTCACCCTGCGAGACTTGCGTTCCATTGGCTGGATCGGACGTCTTCTCCGCCGAGATCTCCAGAACCAGCGGATGCTCGGTCGTGCAGGCGGTGCATTCCGGATCCGGGTCGCCCCCGCCCTGCGTGGTAACCGTATTCGTCAGCGCGCCCTGCGCATCCGCATCGACGGTCGCCGTATACTCCAGCGTATATGTTCCCGGCGCCGTATTCGTGGGCAATGTGCAGGTCAGGACCTGCCCCGCTGCCCCGCAGGACGTGAAGGGTCCGGGCGCCGTCACTGCCGTGAACGTCAGGCCGTCGCTCAGAGTGTCGGTCAGTGTCAGCGGCTCGGTCGTCTCCGAGGTCCCTACGGTGGTCGACACCGTGAAGGTGATCACGTCTTCGGGAAGCACCTCCTCGCCGCTTGCGGGGTTGGAGCTCTTGACCGTGCTGATTTCGGGCGCGGGCTGGATGGTGATCGTGTGCTCGGCGCAATGGTCGGCATCGGTGCACGTATCACCGGGCGGCAGAGGATCGCCGTCGTTGAACGGATCGCGTCCTCCTCCGACGCTGGCATGGTTTACCACGTCGCCGACGGCGTCGGCGGTGACCTGGACCGGCAGGGTGAACTGCGCGCTGTCGTTCGCCTCGCCGCTGGCGCCGAACAACTGGCTGGTGGTGCAGGTGACGAGTTGGCCGCTGAAGGTGCAGCTCCAGCCGTCGGCCGAGTGCGTCCCCGTCCAGTCGGGCAGGATGCCGTTCGGCAACTCGTCGAGCACCGTCACTTCGGCCGGCGGCGGGTTGTTGTCGGCGGTGCCCGTGGCAACCGGGCCGTTATTGGTGACGGTGAGCTGATAGGTGGCGTCGGGCTCGCCCACCCGCCAGGAGCCGCCGACGGCGTTGCTGGTCTTTTCGACCGCCAGGCTGGGAGCGAGCACGGTGAGGGAGTGGTCCTCCACCTCGCCGTCGGGCGCCGTTCCCGTCGGCAGCGCGAGGGCGCTGGCGTCGTTGGAATAGCGCAGGCGGATATAGCTGACGCCGGGCGTCAGGGTCTCCGGAATCGTCCAGGTGAGCGTGGCGTCGGTTCCGGTACACTGCGCCTCGGTCCGCTCGTCAGGATCAAACGCACCGCTGCGGTCGAAGTCGATCCAAGCGGCGACCGTTCCCGTACCCGTGCACAGGATCGTTTCGGTCAGTTCCTCGCCGGTCTGGAGAACGCTTATGATGTAGTTTGCCGGCCAGGCGTCCTCCTCGGCTGCGCTTTCACCGTCGGCTCCCGGGGTGTGGATCGCGGAAAGTTCGGTGTCCGGCCCGCGGGTGCCGAGATAATCCTCGTCGGGCGGCAGAAGGCCGCCTGGTTCATAGCCGGCGGCGTTCAGGTCGATGGGGGTTCCATCCTGGGGGATGTTGTCGTTTGCGAATTCCATGTCGGCGACGAGATGCATGACCTCGCCGTATGAACTGGGCGCATCGGCAAAATCGGCATAAGGCGCAAGCATGCCGATCGCGATCGCGGTATTACCCCTGCCGCCGACGGCAAAATCCATGCTGACGTTGCTGGAAGGGTTGTTAAAGCGCAGGAACGACACCGCCGCCGTATTGTTGTTGGTGCCCGGCCCGAAGCGTATTGTCTGGCCATCCGTGCTCTTCTGGGCCCAATATTCCCCGGCGCCAGGATTCTTCAGCATTTCGACCGCGAACCACTGGCCGTCGGCAGTGGCCTGCACATACTCTTCGCCGGTGCCATCGATCGACTCTGCGTCGGCCATCACCAGGCCCTTCAGCGGATAGGGGGCTCCGCCGAGGGTCGCGCTACAGCTGACAGTAAAGGTGGCCTCGCCATCCGCCACCATGATGCCGCTGATGAGCTGGTTTGCCGTATCAGTGCCGCCGATATTGTAGAGATTATCCAGACTGTCGCCGCTCCAGTTGCCCGGGCGGTAAGAAGTCAAGGGATTGCCCCCGAGGTTCTGGAGGGAACACGTCACCACGAGGTTGATACCGCCGGCGACAGGCATGGTGGCCGACGTGGTTGAACCGACTGCAAGGGGCTGGCCGTGCGTGCCCTGATCCCCGCCGCCCCAGGTCAGCCACAGCACGTCGTCGATATACTGGCCGCTGCCGCCGGTGGCATATGCCGCCGCCTGGGCGGGCGTCGACGACAGAACGGCAAGGCCCACCAACCAAAGAAGAGCGACGCATGCGCTGATCAATGAAAGTACCGGCTGGCCATATCCGCGCCGCTTCCCACGCGCACCAATGATGGCACGCTCGGAGGAATTCCCCGCCATGTGTATGCCCTCTTGCATGTCAGATGCTTGCCGCGTCCCGCAGTGCCTCGAGTCGGTCGGCGGCGCCCCACGGCCCCATAAGAGAGATTAGGAACACAACTTCGTTTGCGTCCGCACTCTGCCCCCTCACCAGAAAGGTCCCGCTCTGCCGCATTTTCCTTGCCCCCGAATGCATCGCGGCGGAATGCCGCATTGCCATCGATCCCCCGTTGCCCAAGGACGCCGAATCTTGCCTCAGGCAGCTGTTTTGAAAGTTATTGAGGTTGGTATGACCTCGAATCATCTCCGCACGGAATTAAATCCGCCACCGGAAGAAGCATCTCTCTATCGGCATGTCTTTCTGGAAACTGCTGTGTTTTTAGGAATACTGCGGCGCATCAATCCTATGCTTTGTCAAATTATCGATGTTGCAGAAATGTAACTGCTACCTCTACGAATATCCCCGGGTGTGAGGTTGAGGCGCTGCCGCAACGTGGCAGTCAGGTGGCTCTGGCTGGAAAATCCGCTCAGATAGGCCACCTCGGCAATCGACAAGTCAGTCGTGCGCAGGAGTGTCACCGCCTGCTTGATGCGGAGACCGACGACATACTGGTGCGGGGGCCTATTGAAGGTGTTGCGGAACGCCCTGAGGAAGTGGCTGGGCGACAGTCCCACGATGCCCGCCATCTCCGCCGTCGTCAGCTTTCGGCCGTAGTTTTCCCTGAGGAACTCGTCGATACGTTTCGCTGCCACCGCCCCGAGCCGGTCCGGTTTATCGAACTTTATGAGATCAGCAACATTGCTGTAGTTGCGCAGGAGATTGAGCCCGAACAGCAGCATCAGGCCGTCAATATAGACTTCGCTCAATATGGCGCCGCGGCTGGCCTCCAGCCGCATCTCAGTGACAAGCCGCAGCGCCCGCTCGTCGACATGACCCACGGCAGGCGGGCGCAGTTCCAGGTTGGCGACATTGAACTCCATCCCAGCAAGGCGCTTGAGTTCGCCCGGCAAGTACCCGACGGCAATGCTTTCCCGCTGCACATCCCACTCACCGGCGCTCTCCATATCCGCGGGGGTGAGCAATAAGGTTCCGGCGGGTGCATCACACTCAATAAATTGACCGCTGCCTATACGTGATCGCATCCGAGGAACCGGCTTGAGCAGCACCTCGGCAAAGTCCCCGAATGATTTGAAGGTCACCGAGCCTGGCTCGAAGACGGCATGCACGAAGCCGCCGCGCTGCGCCGCGACCTTGTGTCCCGGCGTCGGAGGCATGGCTTCGAGGAGGCTTTCCACGGTGGATTGCTGCTGCGACGATGGCATGGCGAAAATGCAGTTCAGTTCCATGAAGTACCGGGCTCCGGCTCGTTATGCATGGCCCGCCAGCGGCATGGAGCGCCTCCCGGCCACTCGCAAACAACCGCGCAGCATCGGCGAACCGCCCGCCGGCGTCCCAAATGAGAGAAAGGAATGAGCGCCGATCGCGTCCCAAGTCCGCTGGACCGGGAGACCGAGCCCATAATGAGGTTAAGAGACCAAGCTGCACCTGCCGACGTGTCCGCCACAAACCGGGTTGGACCGTTCAGCTCGGGGCAGCTATGTCTGCGGGCCGCCCGCCTAGGGGGCACCAAATCCGGCAAGACAGGAACGCTGGCGGACGGGACGCTTCCTTCGAAGCTCCGTCCATGATCGATATGTTTTAAGCGGTCATCGCTTCCGTGCAAGCGGGAGCTTTTCAATCCCTCGCCACTGCATCTGCTTCCCATAGTGCCCCCCCATTCCTGCGCGTCCCGATCGATTCTCCTTGCTCCGTAATCACGTGCAGATGGCTTCCGATGTGTCGGCGCCGCCGGTCACCGGCACACGCGGCTTGCTCATGCGGCACTCACCCGGACGTCGGTCTCAAATCCGGCCTGTGCAGGTGACGCCGACCGTCGACGTGTGCCCGGCGCATGTGACGGAGCGGAGGTGTCGGATGAAAACATCCAATAGCTGCCGTGAGGCCGCTGCCTCATCGGTAGCAGTGCGCCTGAAAGGGATCCGCGCCTCGATTGGACACTCCCCTTTCGTTCTTCGGCTTTTGTAGACATTCTCTCTCCCGTCACTTGGATACCGCTTATGATGATCCGTGCGAATTCCCCGCATTCCACGAATGTTTCTTATTGGATTTGTCGGCGATTAACTCTTTCGAGCGCCGGTGACATCTGGCGAAAGTCATGTTCGAAGATGACGAAAGTCATATTTTTTTGCAGTCTGCTCGGCATTACACCATAGTGGGCGGGCCTTAGAGCTGGTTTGGAGAACGAATGATCGACCTCGCCGCTGAGCTGCAATCGGTCGCGGAAGCCGATGTCATAGGGCTTGCAATTATCGGCGCCGACAGAGCGATTCAGCGGAAAATCGGGCGCTTGGTGGATTGGCTCCCAACAAGGGGGCTGGACTGCTGCCAGTGCATGCTGCTGATCGGAATGGAATCCGAATTGGTTGCCCTGGCCGAAGGACAGCGCGACATAATAGCCCTGTCGGGCGTGCGCGGTGCATCATCCGGACTGGATCATCCGATGACGGCGGCTATCGTCTGGAACAGGCACCAATCACACTACGTTGTGATCGCAATACCAGACTTTGCAGCGCACCAAGTCGGAATCCTGTTTGAAAGCGAACGCCGTGCCCGTCGCGTGATGGAGCAACAACTGGAGGCGGCCAACACCGAGGCGCGCTTCGCCTCGCTTGCGCGAGCCCGCCTAAGGTTGGCACGCGACCTCCACGACACGCTCGTACATTCGATGATGGCGCTTCTTACCCAGATACGGGTAACCCAGCACTTTCTATCTACCGATCCCGCTCGCGTATCCGAAGGTCTAGCGGTCGCAGAAGAGGCCGCTGTAAACGGGTTGGCGCGCGCGCGCGATGCGATTGCCCGTCTTCGGATGCCCGATGACCTTGAACCGACGGCAGACATCGAGGAGATGCTGCTTGAGTGTGCCGAACGGACCGGCACGGAGATCTCTGTGAACATCGACAATAATGCCCGCGATTGTTTGCGGAACTACAGCGTGACGGTGAAACGCATCCTGAGCGAGGCATTGCGCAACATCGAGACACACGCGAAGGCGCGGCGCGTACAGTTTCGTGCGACGGAAACGGAGACTGAAGCCGGCAGGAGATTCGTTGTCGAGATCTGCGACGATGGATGCGGTTTTGATCCCACCGTTTCAAAGCCAGGGCACTTCGGTTTGACCGGAATGATGGAGTTTGCTGAACTCGCAGACGGCGAATGCACCGTAAAGAGCGCACATGGGGACGGAACGGTGGTACGCTTATCGCTGCCGCCCATCGCATCGTCGGAGGCCCCTGCTTCAGGCCCCCGTAAACCGCGTGCAGTCGCAGGGTGGTCGAAAGGATAGTGGGGCGGGTGAGCAAGTTGACTGAGCAGGTCGAACGGGTGCGTGTGCTGATCGCCGAAGATCAGACCTTGATTAGGGAAGGACTTATCACGCTCCTCGCACAACAGGACGACAATTTCGAAATGCTCCCGGGTGCAGCTGACGGCGAGCAGGCCATCGAATTTACGCGCCGATACCGGCCAGACGTCATTTTGATGGATTTGCAAATGCCGCGTGTCGGTGGCATTGCGGCTACTCAAAGGATCCTCCGTGAGTTTCCCAATACCCATATTGTTGTCCTGACCACCTTTGAGACGGACGACTTGATCTTCGAGGCCGTTAGCGCGGGAGCGAAGGCGTATCTGTTGAAGGATGCCAGGGTTGATGAGATTGCGGCAACTATTCGGGCGGTGACGAACGGCCAGTCGGCGCTTTCGCCAAGCGTAGCCGCGCGCATTCTCGACGAACTCAAACGGTTGCGCCCCCGGCATGCTCCGGCAAGCCCTCGGGTCAACGACGGCCTAACGGCGCGGGAGAAGGAAATTCTCAGGCTCGTGGTCGAAGGCAAAAGCAACAGCGAAATCGGCAAGCACCTGCATTTGGCTGAGGGAACGATAAAGAACCATGTGAGCACAATTCTGGAAAAGTGCGGGGCTAGAAATCGAACCGAATTGGCGATAAGAACATTGGGTTTGAATTGAGTAACGGGGCATCCACACTTTCGGGGTGAAGCTCCCGAGAAATTTTACGTTTTCTGCGGGCGGGAGCAAACTTCCTTCAGTAACGGCGGGGATAGCTGGAGAATAGCCATGCAGATTGTTGATAATATTCATAACAGCGCGAACACAAATGCTTCTACGGGGGAAATGGAAGCGACAACGCGCCCCGAGGAGACGATCGAGCAGGTCCGTGATCTTTTATTTGGCAGCGCCCAGCGATCGCTCGAAGATAAACTGACCCTCTTGAAGGAGGAAATGAGGTCTTCCGTCAAAGAACTCAAAGAAGAGTTCGAGAAGGAGCTGGCGACTATACGAGCAATGGTCGAGGAGCTCGAGCGGAACAGCGAAATGAGGCAACTCGACTCGCACAAGGAGATCGGCGCCGCGATTTCGCAGCTTGGTGCGACCATCAGCGAAATGGGGTCACGTCGCACGGGCAGATAGCATGGCATCCGCAGTCGGCCAGGAGCGCGAGTTCGAGCAGCTCAAGACGCTGCTCTTTCAAGCGGAGGCGACGCGTCTTGAGACGCTGGAATCAGATGTCGCTCGCCTCCAAGGGTATGTAGGCAACCCCAGTCGCCTTGAAGCGGCAACGGCAGACGTTTTGGTCGCCGCGCTGGAGCGTGCGGAAATCCGTCAGCCGCGCGAACTCGCAAACGTCATTGCACCCTCCGTGGTTTCCGCAGTCAGGAGCGAGATCAGAAACTCGCGCGAGATGATGGTGGATACGCTCTACCCAGTTGTCGGGCGGCTGGTCAGCGCGGCCGTGGCTGACGCCTTCAGGGAACTGGTTGCGTTCCTGGAGGAGCGCATTGGCGCGCTGACCTCCGCGGAACTTTGGATCGGGCGCCTCAAGTCGCTTGCAACTGGCCGTCCGATCAGCGAGTTCGTGTTGGCGGATAACCACCCACTCCAGATCAACCGCCTGCTCATTATCGAACGTGGCAACGGACACCTCGTCGCAGACTGGAAGCGGGAGGGGATTCCTGACGAACGCGCGGACCTGATGAGCGCGATGGTCGCGGCGATCTTTGAATTTTCCATTCAGGCGCTGGCCGAAGAAGGCAGCCTGCAGAAGCTCGACTTTGGCGGAAAGGAAATCGTGCTTCGGGCCTCGCCAAGATTCATCCTGGCGGCGGAGTGCACGGGCCTCCTGCGTCCGTCCGACGAAGCCAGGATCAATTCGCTCTTCTATGACATGATCGAGAGCATGGGCCGCGGCTCGAACTGCGACGCTGCAACGCTCGCCGCACTGGCAAGCTCTATCAAAAATGATCCTCTATCACGCCGCAAGAAGAGGAGGAGGCGTGGAAGGATCCTCCTGCTCATCTTTACCGCTTTTGCCGCTGCCCTTGTCGCTTGGCTAGCAGGCATCATCGTGGCTCGCACGGTGCTGGAGCAGCGAACGAACGCTGCGCTGCAGCGACTTGTCGACGAGCAGCCGTTGCTGGCTTCGTTTCCGCTACGGCTGGACTTTGACCATGGCGATCAACGCTTGATGATCTCAGGCATTGAGCCCAGCCAAGTGGACGTTCCCCCCTTGGTCGACACGCTGGCCGAGGCTGCGGCTCCGTACCGGATTGTCAACCGGATCGGCATTGTTCCCGGGTCGGAGCAATCGGCGGCATTGCAGACCGATATCGCCGCGGTGCAGCGGTCGCTTTCCCGCCTACAGGCGAGCATGGACCAAATGCGCGAGGCGATGGCCGGGGATTCAAGATCCAAGGATCAGCAGTTCGCCGAGTTGCGTGAGCAATACGATCGTCTGGCATCCCTTGTCGACAGTCCTGCAGAACGGCTCAATCGGTTCATGGCCACGGCGGCCGTATTCTTCCGCACGGGTACTGACGAATTCATCGATAGCGAAGAAGCAGAGCGCCAGTTGCGGCAATTGGCAGCGTTGCTTGAAACGAGCGATCTGAAGATTAGAGTCGTCGGGTATACAGACGATACCGGATCGGATTCCGCCAACAGAAAACTTGCCTTCGACCGAGCGCAGCGGGTAGCAGAAAAGCTGGGTTCTCTCGGAGTCGACCCCGCGCGACTGGTTGTCGTTTCACGCTCGGCATCAACGCCGATTGCCGACGGAACCGGGGCAACAAACGCCGCAAATCGCCGGGTCACTTTCGAAAACGTGTTCCAAACCGAACCGGTCCAGTGATGCTCACGGCAAAGGTCATGTTGCTCGGTGATATGGGTGTCGGCAAGACGTCGATCATGTACCGCCTCGTGCACGATCGTTTCGACGGGCAATACATGACGACGCTTGGTGTCGAAGTTCTCGGTTATGATGTCCCTGCCGACAAGGGCGAACCGACGCGCCTTGTGCTGTGGGATACGGATGGCGATTTTGGAGAACGCGTTTTCGAAACCGTCTATGTTATGGGCGCTTCGGCTGCGATAATCGTGTCGGATATAACGCGGCCGCGAACGGTCACCCACATGGTCGATTTGGCACGCAGCTTTGAGTCAAAATTTCCAGGGAGGCCCTACAAAGCCCTGGTAAACAAAATCGATCTCACGAAAGATAGCGGAAGTCCCGGAGAGATCAGAGATCTTGCGCCCTCGAGCGTTAATTTTGTGAGCGCGAAGACCGGCACCGGGATTGCGGAAACCTTTGCCGCACTCGCAGAGACTATACGTCGCCGACAACTCTAGGCTCCACTCGTTCGGACTCTGATTGATTTGATAACGTGGTTCTTTGCTGATGAAGGAGAGGATTGGGCCTTCAGCGCGCCGGTGGGCTTCCGCCTTGCCGCGCGGATGCCGGAGCGGATCGCGGGGCTGATCATTCAGAACCGCAACAGTGGCTGATCGCTTTCAACCCTTTCCAGCGGACAGGTGCATTAACGATCCCACATAGACCCAATATGGGAGATTTGGTCCGCAATCCCGTTACGCGATCCCCGGTATGCGGGCGATTTGTTCCTTAAGGAAATCAGCCAGCAGTCGGACCCGCGCAATGCCTGCACGTTCGGGGACGATCAGCGTGCTCAGCGGGACGGGTGGCAGCGAATAGTCGGGCAGGATCGCCTTCAGCCGGCCTTCGCCCAGGAGATCGTCGACAAGCCATTGATGGGCTGGGGCAATACCGCGCCCGGCGATAAGGGCCTCCCTTGCGGCGAGCCCATGGTCGACGCGAAAACGTCCTCCGAAGGAGACCGCATGACGCTCCCCGTCGTCCCCCTCCAAGACAAGGGTATCGCTTCCCGTAATGTTCGTCATCCGGATACCCTGGTGACCAGCGAGGTCCTGCGGGACAGCAGGCGTTCCCTGCTTCACGAGATAGTCCGGTGCCGCCACGAGTACACGTCGGGACTGGCCGAGCGCCCTGAGCTTCATGGAGCTGTCGACGAGCGGACCCAGGCGCAACGCGATATCGACGCCCTCCCGGACGAGGTCGATCCGCTCGTCGGTGAGGCTCAAGTCGACCCCGATATCAGGGTAGCGGTCCTGAAAGGCGAAGATCAGCCGGCTGACGTGCAAGACGCCGAAGGCCGCCGTGCAGGAGATCCTGATCGTGCCGGCAGGTGCTCCACGCGTGCTCCGCACCTCGTCGCCGGCCTGCTCCACGAGGCGCAGGATCTGGACGCTGTTGGCATAGTAGCGGTTGCCTTCATCGGTCAGTGTGACACGCCGGGTGGTCCTTGAGAGCAAAGGCACGCCGACAGCCTCTTCGAGCTCGCGCAGATGCCGCGAGACCGTCGACTGACCGACGTCGAGCTCGCGCGCGACCGCTGACAGGCTGCCGCGTTCGGCGACGCGGACGAAGGTTCGCATGCGTTCGAGCGTGACTTCAGATTTATCCATTATTCGGCACAATTCTATCCATACTGTCTATCTACCGGATGAGCGTCGACTTCGCTAACTGAAGGGCAGGTTCAATCTTCGGAGGCTTCGATTATGCCACGGACAATCCCTGACACGATGCAGGCGGCCGCCATCGACCGCTTCGGCAGCATCGACGAAATCAATGTGCAAACGCTCCCCGTGCCCGAGGTCGGTCCGGACGAGGTTCTGATCCGGGTCGAATCCGTCGGCGTGGGCGTTTGGGATCAGTGGGAGCGCGAAGGGGCTTTCCGCGACCTCTTTCGCGAGAGGCACGGCTTCGAGCCGACATTCCCCTACGTGATCGGATTTGACGGGGCGGGCACAGTCGCTGCCGCGGGAGACACTGTCACGCGCTTCAAGGTGGGCGATCGTGTCTACGCCGACCGGCACATCAATCCCAAGGGCGGGTTCTACGCCGAATATGCCGTCGTGAACGCCGAGTTCGTGTCCCTCATCCCCGGCGATCTGACCGTTGAACAAGCCGGCGCCATGCCGGTGGACGCAATCACTGCGCTTTTGGGGCTCGATGACACGCTTCGGCTCAGGGAAGGGGAGACGCTGCTGATATTCGGCGCGGGTGGCGGGCTCGGGCACCTGGCGGTGCAATTGGCCAAACGGATGGGTGTGCGTGTGTTTGCGGTCGCCTCGGGCGAGGACGGCGTGGCGTTGGCCACGCGCCTCGGCGCCGAAGTCACGGTCGACGGGCGCAAGGAGGATGTGCTTGCCGCGGCCCGCGCGTTCGCGCCCAATGGCCTGGATGCCGCGCTTCTTACCGCTGGCGGCGAAACAGCCCAGCGCGCGCTCGAGGCGGTGCGTGGCGGCGGACGTGTCGCTTATCCCCGTGGCGTCCAACCGGAGCCCGAGGGCCGATCTGGTGTGACGGTCGAGGAGTATGTGGGCGATGAAGCCAGCCGAGAGGTCTTCGAGAAGCTCAACCGTCTCATCGCGTCAGGCCCGTTCGAGGTGCATGTCGCGCGCGCATTTACGTTGGAGCAGGCCGCCGAAGCGCACCGAGGCCTCGGCGAGCATTATCTTGGCAAACTTGTCTTACGGCTGACTGGTGGATGAAACGCCGAAAGAAGAGCGCTGGCAATATCGGCTCATGGCCGGGCGATAGCTTGGCGGCCGGGCTCACGAAGGTCCAATCGAGTCCCGGCGTGGCGCGCAACTCATCGAAGAACGCTGCGCTCTTGAGCGCACCCAGGCTGCGGGAAAGTCGGGCTCATCCACCACACGCCAGCGCCATCACTACGTCGCTCTCCACACCAAGGGTGGGGTCCGACCCGCCCGAGTAGCCGCAAATCCTTCGCCATAGAACGCTACGACTTCCTCGGA
>NZ_JBHSUM010000104.1:0-14612 GCF_042660605.1 Nitratireductor sp. GCM10026969 | reverse complement strand
CCGCCTCAATACCCCGCTTCGCGGTCGACGAGGTTTTTCAGCGGCTCGCCGCGCTCGAAGGCGGCCATCTGGGCGAGCATGGGCGGCACCAGGTGCGCAGGGTCGGAGCTGGCGGCGGCGTGCGGGGTGACGAAGACGCGGGGGTGCGTCCAAAGCCGGCTCTGCGTGTCGAGCGGCTCGCGCTCGAAGACGTCGAGGCTCGCCTCCTTGAGAACGCCCTCCTCCAGCGCCTTCAGGATGTCCGCCTCCTTCTGCAGCGGCCCGCGCCCGGCATTGACGAGGCACGGGCCGCCGAGCGGGCCGTCCTGCCTCAACCGGGAAAGGAGGCCGTGGTCGATGATGCCGGTCGTCGCCGGCGTCAGCGGCAGGAGGACGACCAGGATGTCGGTGGCGGCGAGAAAGGGGGTGAGCCCCGCCTCGCCGGAAAAGCCGTTCACGCCGTCGAGGCGCTTTTCGCGCCGGCTCCAGCTATTGACGGTGAAGCCGAGCGCTTTCAGCGCCGTGGCCGCCGCGCGGCCGAGCACGCCGAGGCCCATGATGCCGACGGCGACCTCGTTCGCCGGCGGCTGGGGCGGCTCGTGCCAGCGCTTTTCCGCCTGCTGGGCGCGGTAGGTGATGCCTTGCCGGTGATGGTCGAGCACGCGCCAGGAGACATATTCGACCATGTATTGCGTCAGATTCTCCGCCACCACGCGCACGATCGGCACGTCGGGGAGCTTCGGGTCGGCGAGGATGTGGTCGACGCCGGCGCCGATGGAGAAGATCGCCCTGAGATTGGGCAGGCGGGAAAGCAGGCCGGGCGGCTGCTTCCAGACCACCGCATAGTCGATCGTCGGGTCTTCCGGCCCGTCCGGCTCCAGCACAATCGCGCGCTCCTTCGCCAGAAGGTCGTACCAGCGCTTCGGATGCATGCCGGTCATGGAAAGCAGGACGCGGCCGGCGGCCGGCTTGTCGGTCATCTGTCGCTCCCCCTTATTCGCTCACGACGCCGCCGGGCACCGCCTGGATCTCGAAGGCGGCGGCGATCAGCGCCTTCGTGTAGTCCGTCTTCGGCGTGTGGAAGATCTGGTCCGCCGTGCCGGCCTCCACCACCTTGCCGTTGCGCATCACGACCACCTCGTTGGCGAGCGCGCGGATCACCTTCAAATCGTGGCTGATGAAGAGGTAGGCGAGGTCGTGCCGCTTCTGCAGGTCGCGCAAGAGATCCACCACCTGCGCCTGCACGCTCATGTCGAGCGCGGAGGTGGGCTCGTCGAGCATGACGAAGCGGGGCCGCAGGACCATCGCCCGGGCGATGGCGATCCGCTGGCGCTGGCCGCCGGAGAACTCGTGCGGGTAGCGGAAGCGGGCCTCGGGATCGAGCCCGACCTCCTTGAGCACGGCGACCACCTCCGCGTCGCGCTCCTCGTCCGACATCTTCGGCTCGTGGATGCGCAGGCCTTCCTGGATGATCTCGGCGACCGACATGCGCGGGCTCAAGCTACCGAAGGGGTCCTGGAAGACGATCTGCATCTCGCGCCGCAAGGGCCGCATCTGGCGGAACGACTTCTCGTCGATGCGCCCGCCGGAAAAGCGGATCGCGCCCTCGGAGCCGATCATGCGTGACAGCGCCAGGCCGAGCGTCGTTTTGCCCGAGCCGGATTCGCCGACGACCCCGAGCGTCTGGCCGGCGCGCACGGTGACGTCGACCCCGTCGACGGCCTTCACGTGGTCGACGGTGCGCCGCAGGAACCCCTTCTTGATCGGGAACCAGACCTTGACGCCGTCGCCCTCCATCACTTTTTCAGCCGAAAGGTCGGCCTTGGGCGGCTCGCCCTTGGGCTCGGCGGCGAGCAGGTGGCGCGTGTATTCGTGCTTCGGGTTGTCGAAGATCTCCGCCGTCGGCCCGCTCTCCACGATCTTGCCGCCGGTCATCACGCAAACCCGGTCGGCGACCTTGCGCACGATGCCGAGGTCGTGGGTGATGAAGAGCACGGCCATGTCGTTCTCGCGCCTGAGGCGGGCGAGAAGTTCGAGAATCTGCGCCTGGACGGTGACGTCGAGTGCCGTCGTCGGCTCGTCGGCGATCAGGAGGTCCGGCTCGTTGGCGAGCGCCATGGCGATCATGACGCGCTGGCGCTGGCCGCCGGAGAGCTGGTGCGGAAAGGCGTCGAGGCGCTTTTCCGGCTCGCGGATGCCGACCTGGTGCAGGAGTTCCAGCGTGCGCGCCTTGGCACGCTTGTCGCCCATGCCCTGGTGCAGCTTCAACACCTCGCCGATCTGCTTCTCGATGGTGTGGAGCGGGTTGAGCGAGGTCATCGGCTCCTGGAAGATCATCGTGATCTCGTTGCCGCGCACCCTGCGCAACTCGGTCTCGTCGGCCGAAAGCAGGTTGCGCCCGCCATAGAGGATCTCGCCGGAGGGGTGGCTGGCCGCCGGATAGGGCAAGAGCTTCAGAACCGAAAGCGCCGTCACCGACTTGCCCGATCCCGACTCGCCCACCAGCGCCACGGTCTCGCCGCGGGCGATATCGAAGGAGACGCGGTCGACGGCCAGCATCTCTTCCCCTCCCTGCTGGAAGGCGACGGACAGATCGCGGATCGAGAGAAGCGGCACGGCGGTCATTTGAACGTCTTCCGCGGATCGAAGGCGTCGCGCACCGCTTCGCCGATGAATATCAGGAGCGACAGCATGATGGAGAGGCTTAAGAATCCGGTGATGCCGAGCCAGGGCGCATCGAGGTTGCGCTGGCCCTGCCTGAGCAATTCGCCGAGCGAGGGCGAGCCCGGCGGCAGGCCGAAGCCGAGGAAGTCGAGCGAGGTGAGCGTGGTGATCGAGCCGTTGAGGATGAAGGGCAGGAAGGTGAGCGTGGCGACCATGGCGTTGGGTAAAAGGTGGCGGAACATGATCGTGCGGTTGGCCACGCCGAGCGCGCGCGCAGCCGAGACGTATTCGAAATTGCGCGCGCGCAGGAACTCCGCCCTCACCACGCCGACGAAGGCGACCCAGGAGAACAAAAGCATGATGCCAAGCAGGATCCAGAAACCGGGCGGCAGCACGGCGGCGATGATGAGAATCAGGTAGAGAACGGGAATGGACGACCAGATCTCGATGACGCGCTGGAAGAGGAGGTCCGTCCAGCCGCCGAAATAGCCCTGCACGGCCCCCGCGGAAACGCCGATCACGGCGGAAGCCGCGGTGAGGATCAGGCCGAAGAGCACAGAGATGCGAAAGCCGTAGATGACGCGGGACAGAACATCGCGCGCCTGGTCGTCCGTTCCGAGCCAATTCCAGTTGCCCGGCGTGCAGCGCGGGTCGTCGACGCCCTCGGTGTAGCGCTGGCAGCGCTCCTCCTTCGTATAGAGCCAGGAGGGCTTTGCGGGTGCCGCCTCGGGGATCTCGCTGTTGACCGTGCGGTAGGAGTAGCGGATCGGCGGCCAGACCATCCAGCCATTGGCCTTGATCTCCTCCTGAATGAAGGGGTCGCGATAGTCGGTGACCGCCAGGAAGCCGCCGAACATCTCCTCCGGATAGTCGACCAGCACGGGCACGAGGATCTCGCCCTTGTAGGATACGAGGATGGGCTTGTCGTTGGCGAGGAACTCCGCGAACAGCGAAAGGATGAAGAGGACCAAGAAGATCCAGAGCGACCAGTAGCCGCGCCCGTTGGCCTTGAAGTTCTGCCAGCGCCGCTGGTTGATCGGCGAGAGCCAGGGGCGTGAGACCTTCCGGCGCACGCGCTCCACCTGGGCCTTTGACTGCGTTTCAGACATCTAGACGTCTCTCCGCTCGAAATCGATGCGCGGGTCGATGAGCGTGTAGGTGAGATCGGAGATCAGGCTGATGATGAGTCCGAGCAGCGAAAAGATGTAGAGCGTGGCGAAAACCACCGGATAATCTCGGTCGACGACGGAACGGAACCCCAGGAGGCCGAGCCCGTCCAGCGAGAAGATGCTTTCGATGAGAAGCGCCCCGGTGAAGAATGAGGAGATGAAAGCGCCGGGAAAACCGGCGACGATGATGAGCATCGCATTGCGGAAGACGTGGCCGTAGAGCACCTGTCGCTCGCCCAGCCCCTTGGCCCGCGCAGTGATCACATATTGCTTGCGAATTTCATCGAGGAAGGAGTTTTTCGTGAGCAGCGTCGTCGTGGCGAACGCCGACAGGACCAGTGCCGTCAGCGGCAGGGTGAGATGCCAGAAATAGTCGAGGATGCGCTGCGGCCAGGAAAGATCGGCCCAGTTGTCCGACACCAGTCCCCGCAAGGGAAACCAGTTGAAGAAGGAACCGCCGGCGAAAAGCACCATCAGGAAAATGGCGAAGAGGAAGCTCGGGATGGCGTAGGCGACGATGATCACGCCGCTCGTCCAGACGTCGAAGGTGGAACCGTCCTTCACCGCCTTGCGGATTCCGAGCGGGATCGAAATGCCATAGGAAATGAGCGTGATCCAGATGCCGAGCGAGATAGACACCGGCATCTTCTCGATGATGAGATCCACCACGGAGATGTCGCGGAAATAGCTCTCGCCGAAGTCGAAGCGGATATAGTTCCACAGCATCATGAAAAAGCGCTCGTGCGCCGGCTTATCAAAACCGAATTCGCGTTCGAGCTGTGCAATGAACTCCGGATCGAGCCCCTGGGCACCGCGATAGCGCGATTCGCTGCCAGAGGTATCGAAGCTCTCGGAGCCGAGATCCGCTCCGGCACCGCCCAGCCGCGCGTCGGCGCCGCCACCCTGGCCCGTAACCTGGGCGATGACCTGCTCGACCGGGCCTCCGGGGGCGAACTGCACGATAATAAAGGTAATGGCCATGATGCCGAGCAGAGTCGGAATCATCAAAAGCAGCCGGCGGAGAATATAGGCGCCCATCAGCGAATGGGCTCCCCGCGCCGAAGAGATCGCGAGCCTGTGGCCATGGTTCCCGTTATCCTATGCTGCATTCCCGGGCACTGAGGGAAACTGCCCTGCCTCGCCGCCGCCGGCCGTTCATGCCTTGCCAATCGCCTTCGCCCTTTCCTCGTCGTACCACCACAGCGCCTCGACCGGGAAGGCGTAATCGGGCTTCGGCTCCTTGAAGCCGAACATGTCCCAATAGGCGACGCGGTGACTGGGTGAAGCCCAGTTGGGAATCCAGTCGAGCCGGGCGCGCAAGACCCGGTCGAGCGCCCGCATGGCGACGGTGAACGCTTCCCGGTCCCTTGCAGCACCCGTCTTCTCGACGAGCGCGTCCACCGCCGGGTCGGCCATGCCGACGAAGTTGTAGGAGCCGTCGAGCGCCGCCGATCGCGAATGGAAGAACTGCATCAGGCTGTCCAAGGTGGGTGTGGCGCCGAGCGAGACGGCAACGTCCACCATGTCGAAGTCGAAGCTGACCTGGCGCATCTGGAATTGCGCGGGGTCGACCTGACGCATGCGGGCATCGATGCCGATGGCGCGGAGGTTCGCGATGAAGCTCGGCTCGACCCGCAGGAATATCGGGTCGTTCACCATGTATTCGAGCGTGAAGCGCTCCCCCGCAGCGTTGTGGAGGACGCCATCCCGTGCCTGCCAGCCGGCCTCCTCCATGAGCTGACGCGCCTGGCGCAGATTCGACCGGTCGCGCCCCGAACCGTCCGAGGTCGGCTGCATCACCGCTTCGCCGAAGGCGGTATCGGGAACCTGCCCGCGCAGCGGCTCGAGCAGCGCCAGTTCCTCCTCGGACGGAAGGCCCTCCGCCTTGTAGGGCGAGCCCTCGAAGGGGGAGTGCGAGCGCTCGTAGAGTCCGTAAAAGATGTTGCGGTTGGTCCACTCGAAGTCGAAGCACAGCGCTACCGCCTCGCGCACACGGCGGTCGCTGAAGCGTTCCCGGCGCTGGTTGAGCGCCTTGCAGTAGAAGTTGGGGCGCAACTCGTCGGGGAATTCGCGCTTAACGACGCGCCCTGCCTGAAGGGCGGGAAAGTCATAGCTGGTGGCCCAGACGCGGGAGGTGAACTCCTGGCGCCACAAGACGTCACCTTTCTTGAAGGCTTCGAAGGCGACGTTGCGGTCGCCGTAGAATTCGACGCGAATGCGGTCGAAATGGTAGAGCCCGCGCCGAACCGGAAGATCGCGCGCCCAATAGTCCTCCACACGTTCGTATTCGATGTAGCGGCCAGCCGAGAAGCGGCCGACCTTGTAGGGCCCGGAGGCGAGCAACGGCTCGAGTTTGGAGCTGTCGAAGGGTTGCCCCTCCAGCGCCGCGCGCGAAAGGATGGGAAAGCCGAGAACGCCGAGCATCGTGCGCTCGGATTGCTTGCCGGAAAAGACAAGCCGGAACTCGTGCCGATCCACCGCCTCCGCCGCGACCATCTCGGCAAGCGGCAGGGAGAGCTGCGGATGGCCCTTTTCCTTCAGGAGGCGATAACTGAAGGCGACGTCCTCGGCCGTCAGCGGCGATCCGTCATGAAAGCGCGCCTCGGGCCGCAGCCTGAAGGTGCTGGTGTTGCGATCCTCCGAAAGCGTGAGGCTTTCGGCGACGAGGCCGTACACCGCATCCGGCTCGTCCAGCGCGCTCGACATCAGCGCGTCGAAGCACATTTCGATCCGTGGCGGCGCATCGCCGGTGAGCACGAAGCTGTTCAGCGTGTTGAAGGTTTGTACATTCTGGTTGTAGAGCCAGTAGCCCGGCTGGAAGACGAATGTGCCACCCTTCGGCGCCTCGGGGCTGGCATAGTCGAAATGCGTGAAGTCGGCCGGGTATTTCAGATCGCCGAAGGCCGACAGGCCATGAAGCGACGTGCCGGTGAGCACTTCTGCAAAAGCGCGGCGGCCGAGGAGCGGTGCGGCCACAGCCGCTCCTGCCAATTTCACGAAATGCCGCCGCGAAAGGGCGGAATGATCAAGATATCGCATGTTGAAGAGCCTTGCGGATCAGGGAACACCCCGTTGTCACGTCAGTTCCGATCCCTGTATTTCTGCCTCAGCGCAGCGGCACGTTCGGGATCGATCCACCAGGACTCGATATCGACACCGGCAGCTTCCGGCTGCTCCTCTGGAACGCCGAACTTGTTCCAATAGGCCACCCAGAGGACCGGCCGATGATACTGCGGCACCATGTAGTAGCGCCACAAGAGCAGCCGGTCGAGGGCGCGGGTGGCGGCCACGAGATCTTCACGGTCTTCCGCATAGACGACCTTTTCCACGAGTGCGTCGACGACCGGATCCTGAATCCCGGCCAGATTGCGCGATCCGGGGATGTCGGCCGCCTGCGAGCCCCAGAACTCGCGCTGTTCGTTACCCGGAGAGAGCGACTGCAGGAACGAACTCGTAATTGCCTCGAAATCGAACGAATTGACACGGTTGATATATTGCGAGGTATCGATGATGCGCAAGGAGGCGTCGATGCCGATCCGCCGCAGGTTGGATATGTAGCCGCTCGTGATGATTTCGTCGGTTTCGGTGCGGCCAAGGAATCCGATCCGAAACTGCTCACCGGTCTCCTCGTTCACCATCCGGCCGTCGCGGATGACCCAGCCCGCTTCGCGGAACAGCGCGACGGCTTCGCGCAGGTAGCGGCGTTCATCCTCCGGATCGTCATAGACCGGCAGTTGGAACTCCTCGGTGAACACTTCCGGCGGAATCTCGTCGCGGAACTGTTCGAGAATCTCCAGTTCCCTTCCCTCCGGCAACCCCTCGGCCGCCAGTTCGGTGCCCTCGAAATAGCTGTCGGTGCGCGTGTACTGACCATAAGAGCGGGTGCGGTTCTGCTCCTCGAAATTATAGACAAGGGTCAGCGCCTCGCGCACTTTGGGATACTGGAAGCGGGGGAGCCGCAGATTGAAGACGAAGGCCTGCATGGCGTGCGGGCCACCGTTGGGAAATTCCCGCTTGACCACGTCGCCGGCTTTGAAAGCCGGGAAATTATAGGCGGTCATCCAGCGCCGCGAGCTGTTCTCGACGCGGATGTCCTCGGCGCCGCCCTTTGTGAAAGCCAGCCAGGCGGCGTTCTCGTCGAAGACATAGGTGTAGCGGCGACGGTCGAAATTGTGGCGGCCGATGTTCACGGGCAGATCGGCCGCCCAGTAGTCCTCGACGCGCTCCCAGGCGATATCCGAACCGGGATTGAAGCTGGCGATGCGGTAGGGACCGCTGCCGAGCGGCGGCTCCAGGGTCGGCTGGGTTATGTCGCGCTGGGTTCCGTCGGGGCGCGTTCCTTCCCACCAGTGCTTGGGCAGCACCGTCAGGTCGCCCATGATGTGCGGCAGCTCGCGGTTTCCGGTCTGGTCGAACCGGAACTCCACCTCGCGGTCGGAGAGCACCACGGCCTCGGTCACGCTGGAGAAATAGCGATTATAGAGCGGGCTGACCTCCTTCAGCACGTTGAACGACCAGACCACGTCCTCCGCCGTGATCGGCTCGCCGTCGTGCCAGCGGGCGTCGGGATCGAGCCGATAGGTGGCCGATGAATAGTCTTCGGGATATTTGAACGCCTCGGCGATAAGCGGATAGCTCGTGCCGGGCTCGGCAGGGGACTGCTGCATGAGCGTGTCCCAGAGAAGCCCGCCGAAATTGGTGAAACCCGCTGCCGACGTGCCACGGACGATGAAGGGGTTGAAGCTGTCGAAGGTGCCGACCGCAACGGAATTCAGTGTCCCGCCCTTCGGCGCGTCGGGATTGACGTAGTCGAAACGCTCGAAGGTCTCCGTTTCGACATCCGGATCGATGAGGGAACTTGCCGTGCGCCATTCCTGGGCCACGGCCGAAGGGACGACCGTGATCAACGCCATTGTCAGGCCGGAGATCAGCACCGCCGCGCTTAGGCTATATCCGTTCATTCTCTCCCATACGGTCATTCTTTTCATTATCCTTCGCCTCCGCCTTGCCGCGAAGGTAGCTCATTACGGCTTGAAGACAAGCATACGGCCAGATCCCCGCAAATAGCAAAAAAGCCGGGCAGCCCGGCTTTTTTGTGATCCCTGCGGGGAGCGCTTCTAATTTGCGGAGGACGCGGGGGACGCAGTCGTGTCAGGCGCACCGCCGTCGCCTTCTTCGATTTCCTCCGGCGCCGGAGCTTCTTCCGCGGCTTTCTCTGCCGGCTCGGATGCCTCTTCGGCCGGAGCGGCTTCGCTCTCCGCGCCCTCTGCGGCAGTCTCATCCTCGCCCGAAACCTCCGGCAAGGGCGCCGGCTCAGTGGCCTGATTGCGCAGATAGGCGATCAGGTTGGCGCGGTCCTCGACATTCTTGAGACCGGCGTAGGACATGGCCGTACCCGGCACGAGGCCCTTCGGATCCTTCAAGAAATGATCGAGATGCTCGTAGTCCCAGACCACTTCGCCGCCTTGCGAAAATTCCTGCAAAGCCGCCGAATAGCTGAAGCCCTCGTGGCCGGCGATGGGCCGGTTCACCACGTTCCAGAGATTCGGGCCGACCTTGTTCGGGCCGCCCTCCTCCACCGTGTGGCACGCCTGGCAACGCTTGAAGATGCTTTCGCCGGCGGAAGGGTCGGCCTCGGCCAGCAGCGGCAGGACCGATTCTTCGACCGGCTCCTCACCGGCTCCTTCCGCACCGTCGTCCTCCGGTACGGCGATGGCATAGCCGGGGGTTGCCGGCGCGGGCGAATGAAACAGCGCGTCGGACATAATGCTGACGGAGAAAATGACGAATACAACGCCGAGAAGCGCACCAATGATCTTGTTGAGTTCGAACGAATCCATTCGCCCAGAGGCTCCCTTTTCCGGACGCCCGCGGCATGGTGGCGGCAACCTCTACCGCACGCCTGTCCCCCGCGTTCGACCGCTGCCGGTAAAATCGCGCGGAAACTATGTCTTTTGCTCCGGCGTTGCAACACATATAAGACTGGGCAGAGTGAGACCTTTTGCCACTTTTGCCGCCCTCATAGACCGCTACGCCAGTTCATGAAAAGCATTATCCTGATCCCTGCCCGCCTGGCTTCGACGCGTCTGCCCGGAAAGCCGCTAGCCGAAATCGCCGGAAAACCGATGATCGTGCAGGTGGCCGCGCGGGCCGCCGAGAGCGGGGCGGGCCGCGTCGTCGTGGCAACCGACACACCGGACGTCGCTGCCGCCGTTCAGGCCGAGGGCATCGAGGCGGTGCTCACGCGCGACGACCACGAATCGGGCTCCGACCGCATTCACGAGGCGCTGGGCAAGGTCGATCCGGCAGGCGAGGCGGAGGTGGTGATCAATCTGCAGGGCGACCTGCCGACCATACCGGCGGAAGATATTCGTGCCGTCCTGCGACCGCTGGAAGTTCCCGCGGTGGATATCGCCACGCTGGGCGTCGAAATCACCGACGAGGAGGAGAAGACCAATCCGAACGTGGTGAAGATCGTCGGCACCCCGCTCGAAACGGCGGCGGTGCGGCTGCGCGCACTCTACTTTACGCGCGCGACGGCGCCCTGGGGCGGGGGGCCCCTTTATCACCATGTCGGTATCTATGCCTATCGGCGCGCCGCGCTCGAGCGCTTCGTGGCGCTGGCGCCCTCCACTCTCGAACGGCGTGAGCGGCTGGAGCAACTGCGCGCGCTGGAAGCCGGCATGCGCATCGATGCCGAGATCGTGCGCTCGGTCCCGCTCGGCGTCGACACGCCGGCCGACCTGGAGCGCGCCAGAAAAATTCTGTCCAGCCAGGCGGGGTGAAAATGGGGCCAAGAAGAACCAACAAGATCGCCTTCCAGGGCGAACCGGGGGCAAATTCGGATACCGCGTGCAGGGACATGCTTCCCGAGATGGAGCCCCTGCCCTGCGCCACCTTCGAGGACGCCTTCAACGCGGTGGAGACCGGCAAGGCGGATCTCGCCATGATTCCGATCGAGAACACGATTGCGGGCCGGGTGGCCGACATCCATCACCTGCTGCCGCATTCGCGGCTTTACATCGTCGGCGAGTATTTCCTGCCGATCCATTTCCAGCTCATGGTTCTGCCGGGCGTGGACGCCTCGGAGATCAAGGCCGTCTACAGCCACATCCATGCACTCGGGCAGTGCCGCAAGATCATCCGCAGGCACCGCTGGAAGCCGATGGTGGCCGGCGACACGGCCGGCGCGGCGCGCATGGTGGCCGAAGAGAAGGTGCGCGCCAGCGCGGCGCTGGCCCCCCGGCTTGCGGCGGAGCTCTACGGGCTGGACATCGTGGCCGAGAATGTCGAGGACACGAACAACAACGTGACCCGCTTCGTGGTGCTGTCGAAGGAGAAGCACTGGGCGGAGCGCCGCACGTCGGACCAGGCCATGGTCACCACCTTCATCTTTCGCGTGCGCAACGTGCCGGCCGCGCTCTACAAGGCCATGGGCGGCTTCGCCACCAACGGCGTCAATATGACCAAGCTCGAGAGCTACCAGCTCGGCGGCAAGTTCTTCTCCACGCTTTTTTATGCCGACGTCGAAGGCCACCCTGATGACCGCAACGTGGCGCTGGCGCTGGAGGAACTGCGCTTCTTCTCACGCGAGGTGCGGATTCTCGGGGTCTACGAAGCGCATCCCTTCCGCGCCATGCAGAGCGAGGATGAAGACGAGGACGAAGCGACGCACCCAGCATCCCGCCCTCGTCCTTCGACAGGCTCGAGGTGAGGGCTGGCGTTTGGGCCGCCTCTCAGTCATGAACGCTCGCGCCGACATTGCCTTGACTCGACCCTCATCCTGAGCTTGTCGAAGGGTGAGGGTCGAGGCACGCACAGCATTTTTGCGCAAGCCCCGCTTATTCCGGCCCCGCCCAGCCGGCGATCAGGTGCCGTGCGATGGCTCCTTTGGGCGGTGTGGTCAGTCCCGTCTCGTGATCGCCTGCCAGCATCCGGCGGACCTCCCGGCGCGAAAACCAGCGGCAGTCCTCCAGTTCCGCCGCGTCCGGGTCGACCGTTTCCGTGACGGCCTCGGCGATGCAGCCGATCATCAGCGAATAGGGAAAGGGCCAAGGCTGGCTTGCGCGGTAGGTGACCTGGCCGATCCGGACGCCCGACTCCTCGAAGGTCTCGCGCCGCACCGCCGCTTCGATGGTTTCGCCAGGTTCGATGAAGCCGGCGAGGCAGGAATACATGCCCGGTGCAAAGTGCGGGCTTCGCCCGAGAAGACAATGGTCGCCACGCACCGCCAGCATGATGGCGACGGGATCGGTCCGCGGGAAATGCTCGCGATCGCATCCCGCGCAGTAGCGCCGGTAGCCGCCCGCGCGCATCACCGTTTCGCTGCCGCAGCGGCCGCAGAAACGGTGATTGTTGTGCCAGGACAGGAGGGCCGCACCCTGCGCCAGCGCACCGAGATCCTCCGGAGCGAGAAGGCCCTGAATATAAATGGAGCGGAAATCGACGGCCTTGAGAGTTTCCGGCAGCGTCTCGGGCGCACGGTCGTAAGGCAAGGCAAGGATCGGCCCCTCGACCGATTGGCCGAGAAGTACCGCCTCGGTGAAACGCGCTTCAAGGTCTTCGGCCTCTTGGCGCGAAAAATACGACGCGAATCGCTCCTCGCCCGTTTTGAGGCACAGCCTGTTCTCCCGTACGAGCAAGAGCCGCGCATGCGGGCTCTTCAGTGCGGTCTCGGCCGCATCGTCGGGGCGCCTTTCCGATTGGGGATCGATGAGACTGCGGGTGAAGGCGATCGGCTCGCCTGCGTTTGCGGCTTGTCCGTGGGTGATGAAGTCCATCCAGTCCTCGTTTGCTCCGGCCTGCCTCACAGGCGCCTGCGTATCTTCTCGGCGAAGCGGCGCAACTCCTGCGGGCCGTACGGCTCGCGCACGCCATGTCCCCAGATGGGACCGGGCCAGCCGTGATCGCCCTCGTTGCGGGCGATCACGTGCACATGGAGCTGGCGCACGACGTTGCCGAGGGCGGCGCAGTTGATCTTCGTGCAGCCGGTCATTTCCTTCAGCGCCTTGGAGACCAGGTTTGTTTCGAAGCTCAGCATCGCCTGGTCAAGGGGGGTCAGGTCGTGCAGTTCCTCGATCCCCGGACGCTGCGGGATGAGCAGTAGCCACGGCCAGCGCCGATCATCGCGCAGGCGCAACTCGCAAAGGCCCAGCCACGCGACCGGAATGCTTTCGGTCTCCAGGCGCGGGTCGAGCTCAAATCCTCCCTTGCCGCCGGGCAGCATGGCGTCTTTCCTCAATTTGCAGAAAGCTAGATTGTGGGCGGAGCCGCTGCAAGCGTTTCCTTCAAGGGAACACCCACTTGCATTTGGGCATGCGATTGACGATATGGGGGACGGGAGGTTGGTGGTGGACGCGCCACTCGCCAACCGGGTCAGGTCCGGAAGGAAGCAGCCCTAACGAGCCAGGCACGGGTCATCGTGCCAGCCTCCCACCTTTTTCCCCGCTGCACCATTGACGTGGCGCCGCCTCGAAGAGGAAACTCGGCGTACTGGCGGCGGATATTTCTCCGCAACGCCGACCAAGGGAGCGCGACGACCAGATGAACGACGCCGGGCAGATGCAACAGGCCAAGGCCGGCGCCTACCGGGTTCTGGCGCGCAAGTACCGCCCGCGCGACTTTACCGCCCTCATCGGCCAGGAGCCGATGGTGCGCACGCTGACCAACGCCTTCTCATCGGGGCGCATCGCCCAGGCCTGGATGCTGACCGGCGTGCGCGGCGTCGGCAAGACCACGACGGCGCGGATCCTGGCCCGCGCGCTGAACTACGAGACCGATACCGTCGACCAGCCCACCATCGAGCTCGGCACCCCGGGCGAGCATTGCGAAGCGATCATGGAAGGGCGCCATGTCGACGTGGTCGAGATGGACGCCGCATCCCATACGGGCATCGACGATATCCGCGACATCATCGAGCAGGTGCGCTATGCGCCGGTCTCGGCGCGCTACAAGGTCTACATCATCGACGAGGTTCACATGCTGTCGAACCAGGCCTTCAACGGCCTGCTGAAGACGCTCGAGGAGCCGCCCCCGCATGTAAAGTTCATCTTCGCCACCACCGAGATCCGCAAGGTGCCCATCACCGTGCTGTCGCGCTGTCAGCGCTTCGACCTGCGCCGCGTAGACGCCGGCGTGCTGACGGAGCATCTGCGGGCTATCGCCGACAAGGAAAGTGTCGGCGTCGAAGACGAGGCGCTCGCCATGATCGCGCGGGCGGCGGAAGGCTCGGTGCGCGATTCGCTTTCCATTCTCGACCAGGCGATCGCCCACTCGTCGGGCAATGTGACGGCCGCGACCGTTCGCGACATGCTGGGCCTTGCCGACCGGGCACGCGTGATCGACCTTTTCGAGCACCTGATGAAGGGCGATGTCGCCGCCACGCTCGCCGAATTCCGCGCCCAGTACGATACGGGTGCGGACCCGGCCACGGTGCTGACGGATCTCGCCGAGTTCAATCATCTGGTCACAAGGCTGCGCTTCGTACCCGATGCGGCGAACGACGCCTCCCTCTCGGAAGCCGAGCGCACGCGAGGGCTTGAATTCTCCAAGGCGCTTTCGGTGCGCGTGCTTTCGCGTGCCTGGCAGATGCTGCTCAAGGGAATCCAGGAGGTGCAATCGTCCGCAAGACCGGTTGCCGCGGGCGAGATGGTGCTGATCCGCATGGCGCATGCGGCCAATCTGCCGACACCGGACGAAGCGCTGAAAGCGCTCGAGAATATGCCCGCCGGGACGGCGGGCGGGGCCTCCGCCAACGGGCCAGGCGCTGCGCCCTCCGGCAATGGCGGGGCGCGGGCGGTC
>NZ_JBHSUM010000103.1:0-14642 GCF_042660605.1 Nitratireductor sp. GCM10026969 | reverse complement strand
GCAACACGACCCTCGCCAGCAGCCCGCTCTCGACCAACAAATATCGTCTGTCCCACCGTCTGTTCCTTGTCGTTGGAAGGTTCCGCCGCGTTTCCTCGCCGCATGGGACAGGCCGGGCGTTGCAACACCCGGCCTTTGCCGATTGCCGGAAGAATCAGGAGGCGGCCTTCTCCTGCACGGGGTCCGTTTCCGGAAAGACCGGGTAGAGCCCCTTCACGCGGCCCATCTGCTGCGCGAGCGCCAGAACGCTGTCGATGAAGGGCGTCTCGATCTCGCCCAGCCGGCCCATCTCCTGAACCGAGGTCAGAAGCGCGTCGAGTTCAATGGCGCGCCCCTTGTCGACGTCCTGCAGCATCGAGGTGCGGTGCGCCCCGACCTTGGCCGCGCCGTTGATCCGGCGTTCGACGTCGACCCGGAACGTCGCCCCGAACTTCTCGCCGATCGCCTGCGCTTCCAGCATCATGTTGCGTGCAAGCGTGCGCGTTCCGGGATCGGTCGCGACCACGTCGAGCGTGGCGCCCGTCAGGGCGGAGATCGGATTGAAGCACAGATTGCCCCAGAGCTTGATCCAGATGTCGTTGCGGATGTCGTCGTAAAAGCGTGGGCTCAACTCGCCCGCTTCCAATGCTTCGGCGAGCCGCTTCACGCGTGCGCTTTCGCTGCGGTCCGGTTCGCCGAGGCCGAACTGATTGCCGTAAATGTGCTTGATCACGCCCGGCTCGGTAATTGTGGTGGCCGGGTAGACGGTGGCGCCGATGACGCGCTCAGGGCCTATGACGTTCCATTGCCGGTTGCCGGGATCGACACTTTGCAGACGATAGTCCGCGAACTCCGGTCCGAGCCCGTGGAAGTACCACCAGGGCAGCCCATTCTGGGCAGTCACGACCGCGGTATCCGGTCCCAGAAGGGGAACCATGTCCTCGGCGACCTGCCAGGCCTGATGTGCCTTCAGCGCCACGACCACGTAGTCCTGCGCTCCAAGCTCGCGGGGATCGCTGGTGGCGGGCATGCGCTCGACGATCTCCTGCCCGTCCAGGAGGAGTTTGAGGCCGTTTTCCTGAATGGCCTTCAGATGCGCCCCGCGGGCGATCAGCGATACGTCGGCCCCGCCGCGCTTCAGCATCACTGCCATGTAGCCGCCGATCGCGCCGGCACCGTAAATGCAGATCTTCATGGTTCTCCTCCAGGTCACCTTACGCCCGCTGCAGGGATGCTCGCGCGGGGTATGAACCCCGTTCCCACGCCGCATTGACAACGGATGCGTTCGATATCACCCGCCACCGATCCCGATGGCGAGTATGCGATGCAGTGCCCTAAGCTGTGGTATACATAATCCCACAGAAGTGTGTCGTGTCAATCCCCGTGCTCCTGCTGCAGGCCTGGCATAGGCGGCATTCCGGCAGGCGAAAGGAGGGATGTCACCGCATTTCGGCCGGGAGCGACGGCGCTTTCCAAGGAGTCAGCGGCTCGTCCAGTCTGCCGCGAAAGAGGCTAATATGCTGAAAAGGCAGGCCCTTTGCGGCGGACGGGGTCTCGACGACCCCGCCGTCGGCCGCATGCGGGAACAAGTGGACCCGACGAGGCGGCGTTGCGGCTGCGACGCTGTGACCCGGTCAGGCCGGCGTGCCGCCGATCAGTCCGCGCAACTCGGTCACCTTTTCCTCCAGGAGCTGCCGGTCCGCCCGGGTCTCCACATTGAGGCGCAGGAGGGGCTCGGTGTTGGAGGCGCGCAGGTTGAAGCGCCAGTCGTCGAAGACGAGGCCAAGCCCGTCGAGCGTCTCGACCTCCGGATTGGCCGGCTTATAGTGCTCGGCGATCTTTTCCTGGATCGCCTTGGCGTCGTCGACGGTGAAGTTGATCTCGCCGGAGCAGGGGAACTTGGCGATTCGCTCCTCCAGCACATCGGCGAGCTGCGCGCCGCTGGCCGAAAGCTCGCAGACCACGTCCAACCAGGCGAGCATGCCCGAATCGCAATAGGCGAAATCGCGGAAATAATGGTGCGCACTCATCTCGCCGCCATAGATGGCGTTTTCCTCGCGCATCACGTGCTTGAAATAGGCGTGTCCCGTGCGGCAGGGCTTGGCCACACCACCCATGCTTTCCACGATATCGATGGTGTTCCAGGTAAGCCTCGGATCGTAGAGGATGGTACTGCCGGGCGCCTTCTCCAGCATGCGCTTGGCGATCATGCCCACCAGATAATAGCCCTCCACGAAGCGGCCCTTGTGGTCGTAGAGGAAACAGCGGTCGAAATCGCCGTCCCAGGCGATTGCGAGATCGGCCCCATGCTCGACAACGGCCTGGCTCGCCTTCTGCCGCTTTTCCTTGAGCAGTGGGTTGGGGACGCCGTTGGGCAGGCGCGGGTCGGGCTCGTGATCGATCTTGATGAAGGTGAAGGGCAGGTGCTCTTCCAAAAGGTCGATGATCGGACCGGCGCAGCCATTGCCCGCGTGGCAGACGATCTTGAGCGGCTTGAGATTCTGGCCGGCGACCTCTTCGAGGAGCCGTTCGATATAGGCGGTGCGGTCGCATGTCGGCCGAAGCGTTCCGCGCCCGGCATAGTCCGCAGCCGTTGCGAACCGCCTGTCTGAGCGCATCAGCGCCTCGATCGCGTTGAAGGCGTTGTCGGGCGTGGCGGCGGCCGCGCCCTTCAGCACCATCTTGATGCCGTTGTAGTCCGGAGGGTTGTGGCTCGCCGTCACCATCAGCCCGGCATCCGCGCCGGAGCGCGCGGTGTGGAAATAGACCTCCTCGGTGCCGCACTGGCCGACCGGCAGCACGTCCACCCCGCTGTCGAGCAGGCCTTGCGCGAGCGCGCCGGCGAGCGCCGGGCTGTCAAGGCGCATGTCGTGTCCCACGACGACGGCCTTGGAACCCAGGCTTTCCTTCACCGCCTGGCCAAAGCGGTAGGCAAAAGGGACGTTGATCTCGCCGGGTATCTGGCCGCGAACGTCATACGCCTTGAAGGGTGCGCTCATTCCGGTTCCTCTCCTGAACAGCAGCGAAGGTCTTTGTGTTAAATGGGAAGACATCATGACGCAATTACGAAGGCGATCCTCACCACTTGTGACAGGTGCTGCGACAGAGTGAACTTTGCTATCTGTTGCGAAAGTTCCTGCGCGCGCCTATTCCGCAAGTCAGACACATCGGGGTGAGGCAGGAAAACGAATATGCAATTTATCGATCTCGGCGCGCAGCGCCAGCGCATTCAGGAAAGGCTCGAGAAAAGCATCGCCAAGGTGCTGGCCGAGGGGCGCTATATCCTGGGCCCCGAAGTCGCCGCGTTCGAGGAGAAGATCGCCGACTATATCGGCGTGAGGCATGCCGTCGCCTGCGCCAACGGCACCGACGCGCTTCTGATCCCGCTTTTGGCCCGCGGCATCGGGCCGGGCGACGCCGTCTTCTGCCCGTCTTTCACCTTCGCCGCGACGGCGGAAGTGGTGGCGCTTGCCGGCGCCGCCCCGGTCTTCGTGGACGTCGACCCCGATACCTACAACATCGATCTCGAAAGCCTCGATGCCGCCATTTCCCTGGTGCGCGAGGAAGGCCGGCTGGCGCTGAAGGCGATCATCCCGGTCGATCTGTTCGGGCTGGCGGCCGACTACGACGGCATCGCCGGGATCGCCGCGCGCGACGGGCTTTTCGTCATCGAGGACGCCGCCCAGGCGACCGGCGGCGCGCGCGGCAATACCATGTGCGGCGCTTTCGGCGACGTCGCGGCCACCAGCTTCTATCCGGCCAAGCCGCTCGGCTGCTACGGAGACGGTGGCGCGATGTTCACCAACGATGCGGAACTGGCCGACATCCTGCGCTCCGTCGCCTTCCACGGCAAGGGCGAGAGCCAGTACGACAATGTGCGCATCGGGCTCAATTCGCGGCTCGACACCATCCAGGCGGCGATCCTGATCGAGAAGCTTGCGATCCTGCCCGAGGAGATGGACCTGCGTCAGGAGGTGGCGGCGCGCTACAATGACCTGTTGGGGGATGTGGTGAAAGTACCGCAGATCCCGCGAGGCAACCGCTCCGCCTGGGCGCAATACGCCATCGAAACGCCCGCGCGTGACACCGTCCGTGCCAGACTGAAGGACGAAGGCGTCCCCTCCGTCATCTATTACGAAAAGCCCCTGCACGTGCAGGGTCCCTATGCGCATTATCCGCGCACACCTGCGGGATTGCCCGTCTCGGAAAGTCTTCCGGATCGTATACTATGCCTGCCGATGCATCCGTACCTCTCCGAGGCCGACCAGGTGCGCATCGCCAGGGTCGTTCGCGAGGCGGTGAGGGGGGCCTGAAGGGGTGAGGGAAGAACATTTCACATTCGCCTTCATTGGCGAAAAATGCACGTCGGCAGGCCGGTGCCATTGGGTCGCGGCGCCTTTGAGCGCCTCAGGTTCGCCATGCTATTGCCGGAGTGTTCCCGTCGCGGGAGAGTAATGACAGTACAAAGGTTTCGAAAACATGCCAGGAACCCTAACGCATCTCCAGCGCCTGGAAGCCGAGTCGATCCACATCATGCGCGAGGTGGCGGCGACCTTCTCGAAGCCGGTGATGCTCTATTCCATCGGCAAGGACTCCTCCGTCCTGCTTCACCTGGCGATGAAGGCCTTCTATCCCGCCAAACCGCCCTTTCCCTTCCTGCATGTCGATACGACCTGGAAGTTCAGGGAGATGATCGCCTTTCGCGATCGTATGGCCGCCGAACTCGGCTTCGACCTTCTCGTCCATATCAACGAGGAAGGCGTGCGCGACGGCATCAACCCCTTCGACCACGGCTCCAACGTTCATACCAACATCATGAAGACCGTGGCGCTGCGCCAGGCGCTCGACAAATACGGCTTTGACGCGGCCTTCGGGGGCGCGCGGCGCGACGAGGAGAAGTCGCGCGCCAAGGAGCGCATCTTCTCCTTCCGCACCGCCTCCCACAGCTGGGATCCGAAGAACCAGCGCCCGGAGATGTGGAAGATCTACAACACCCGCGTCGCCCAGGGCGAATCCATCCGCGTCTTCCCGCTGTCGAACTGGACCGAGCTCGACATCTGGCAATACATCCTCCAGGAAAACATCCCGATCGTGCCGCTCTACTTCGCCAAAAAGCGGCCGGTGGTGGACCGTGGCGGCATGACCATCATGGTCGACGATGATCGCATCAAGTTCTTGCCCGGCGAGAAAATCGAGGAGCGGAAGGTGCGCTTTCGCACGCTGGGCTGCTATCCGCTGACCGGCGCCATCGAATCCGAGGCCGAAACGCTGGAGGACATCGTCGCCGAGATGCTGACGGCGCGCACCTCCGAGCGGCAGGGCCGTCTTATCGACCGCGACGAGACGGGCTCGATGGAAAAGAAGAAGCGGGAAGGATATTTCTGATGCTGAAGGTCGACGACTCCACGCTTCCCGAAATCGAGGCCGCCGATATCCGCACCTATCTGGCGACTCAGGAAAACAAGACGCTTCTGCGGTTTCTGACCTGCGGTTCGGTGGACGACGGAAAGTCGACCCTGATCGGCCGTCTCCTCTTCGACACGAAACTGATTTTCGAAGACCAGCTTTCGGCCCTGGAGCAGGATTCCAGGAAGCACGGCACGACTGGAGAGGATATCGATCTCGCGCTGCTCGTGGACGGCCTTGAGGCGGAGCGCCAGCAGGGCATCACCATCGACGTCGCCTACCGATTCTTCTCCACGCCCCGGCGCAAGTTCATCGTCGCCGACACGCCGGGCCACGAGCAGTATACGCGCAACATGGCGACCGGCGCCTCGACCGCCGATCTCGCCATCGTGCTCGTCGACGCCCGGCAGGGAATCCTGAGACAGACGCGGCGGCATTCCATGATCGCCTCCCTTCTGGGCATCCGCCACATCGTTCTGGCGGTGAACAAGATCGACCTCGTCGATTTCGACGAGGAGATCTTCAACGGCATCGTGGCCGACTACGAGTCTTTCGCCAAGGATCTCGGCTTCACCTCCATTGTGCCTATCCCGATGTCGGCGCGCTACGGTGACAATGTCACCAGGACGTCCGACAAGACGCCGTGGTATTCCGGTCCCTCGCTGCTGGACCATCTGGAGACGGTGGACGTCGAGGCCGAAGCGAGGGAGCGCCCCTTCCGCTTCCCCGTGCAATATGTGAACCGGCCCAATCTCGATTTTCGCGGTTTTGCGGGCACCGTCGCCTCCGGCACAGTCGCCGTCGGTGATGATGTGGTCGTCGCCAAGTCGGGCAAGCGCTCGCGCGTCAAGCAGATCGCCAGCCATGGCGGCGACAAGGAGCGTGCCGTCGAAGGCGAGGCGGTGACGCTGCTTCTGGAGGACGAGATCGAGGTCTCCCGTGGCAACATGCTCGTCGCGCCGGAGGCCCGGCCGCATGTCGCCGATCAGCTCGCCGCCAACGTCGTGTGGTTCGACGAGCATCCGCTGCTTCCCGGGCGCATGTATCTCCTGCGCACCGAGACGGACGAGGTGAACGCCACCGTCAGTCATTTGAAGCATCGCATCAACATCAACAATTTCGCCCACGAGGCGGCCAAGTGCCTGGATTTGAACGAGGTGGGCGTCTGCAATTTCTCGCTGCAGGCGCCAATCGCCTTCGATGCCTTCCAGGACGACCGCACCACCGGCGCCTTCGTGCTGATCGACCGGCTGACCAATGCCACCGTCGGCGCGGGCATGATCCTTTATCCGTTGCGCCGGGCGGCCAATATCCATTGGCAGGCGCTGGATGTGTCGAAGAGCTCGCGCGCCGAGTTGAAGCATCAGAAGCCTGCCGTCCTGTGGTTCACGGGGCTGTCCGGCTCCGGCAAGTCGACCGTCGCCAATCTCCTGGAAAAGAAGCTGCACGCGGCGGGCCGCCACACCTACATCCTCGACGGCGACAATGTGCGCCACGGGCTCAACCGCGACCTCGGCTTTACCGAGGAGGACCGCGTGGAGAACATCCGCCGCGTGGCGGAGGTGGCACGCCTGATGGCCGAGGCCGGGCTGATTGTCCTGGTCTCCTTCATCTCACCCTTCCGCGCCGAGCGTCGTATGGCGCGCGACCTGATGGCGCAGGGCGAGTTCGTCGAGGTCTTCGTCGACACGCCTTTCGAGGAATGCGCCAGGCGCGACCCCAAGGGACTCTATGCCCGCGCGCTCAAGGGCGAGATCAAGAACTTCACCGGCGTCGACTCGCCCTACGAGGAGCCGGAACGGGCCGACGTTCACCTGAAGACGGTGGGCCGTGCACCCGAAGATCTGGCGGACGAACTGGAAACCTGGATGCGGGAGCGAGGCTATTGCTGAACGACACGGTGGGAAGGCTGAATGACGAGGCTGCGCTTCTCGGCCTGTTCGAAGAACTTGCGCTGGCCGCCGGCCGCGAGATCATGGTGCATTACCACGAGGGCGTGAGCGTCGAGAACAAGGCTGATGCTTCGCCGGTGACGGAGGCCGACCGGGCGGCCGAGCGTGTCATCCTCTCAGGGCTGCGCGCCTCCCTTGCCGGCGCACCTTGCGTTTCGGAGGAAGAGGCTTCGGGAGGCGTTCTGCCGGTCTGCGGCGACGACGGCTTTCTCCTGGTCGACCCCCTCGACGGCACGCGCGAATTCATCAACCGTCGGGCCGACTTCACGGTCAACATCGCCCTGGTGAAAGAGGGTGTGCCGGTGGTCGGGGTCGTCTATGCGCCGGCGCGCGATGTGCTCTATTCCGGCCGGCCGGGAGCTGCTTTCGAGGTGGAAGTACGCGATGGCGGGAAGGTGACGGGCCGGCGCGAGATTGTCGCCCGCCCGGCGCACACGCCGCCGGCCATCGTCGCCAGCCGCTCCCATTCCACGCCGGAGACGGTGGCTTTCATCGAGCGTTATCCGGGTGCGGAGACCGTGTCGGTCGGCTCGTCGCTCAAGTTCTGCATGCTGGCGCGCGGGGAGGCGGACCTTTACCCGCGCTTCGGCCGCACCATGCAGTGGGATACCGCCGCGGGCGATGCCGTGCTGCGGGCCGCCGGCGGGTGCACGCTGACGCTTGAAGGTGAACCACTCACCTATGGCCCAAAGGGCGGGGAGGGGCTCGAAGCCTTCGCCAATCCGTTTTTTATCGCCGAGGGGCGTCCCGCCGCCCGCGTTTAGGGCGACAGCTCCGCCCGCCAGGGCGGGTTTGCACCTGCACGCGAGACGGTGATCGCAGCAACGCGCGCGGCAAAGGCGAGCGCATCGCGCACGGTGCCTTCCTGCAGCCGTGCCACGCCCGTCTTGCTCAGGGCGCCCGCCTCCCGCAAGGCTGCCAGCACGCCGGCGTTGAAGGCGTCCCCCGCGCCCACCGTGTCGACGACCTCCACCGGCACCGCCTCGATCACCGCGCTGCCGCCGTTCCAGAACGCCGCTGCGCCCCGGCCGCCGCTGGTGATCACGACGAGCTTCGTTTCCGCCCCGAGCAAGTCCCGCGCTGCCTCGGCGTGGCCACCCGTTCCGCCGAGCCAGGCAAGGTCCTCTTCCGATATCTTCACGATGTCGGCCATCGCCATCATGCGGCGCATGCGCGCCCTGTGGGGCTCCGCATCCTTGATGAAGACCGGCCTGATGTTGGGATCGAGCATGGTGACTCGGGTGGAGGCCTCGCGCGCCATCAGCGCCTCGTAGGTGGCCCCGCAGGGCTCCGTCGCCAAGCTTATCCCGCCGAACAGGAGCGCTTCCACCCCGTCGTCGAGGCGTGGCAGGTCCGATTCGGAAAGCATGCGCCCGGCGGTGTTCTCGTCGTAGAAGAAATAGCTCGCCTGTCCCTCCGCGAGAGTGACGAAAGCGAGCGTGGTGGGAAGGCTCGAGATCCTGGCATAGGCCAGATCGACCCGGCTTTCGCGCAGGGCCGCCTGGAGCCGGACGCCGAAGAGGTCGTCGGAAAGCCCCGAAAAGAAGCCGACCGGCGTCTCCAGCCTGCCGAGCGCCAGCGCGCTGTTAAAGACCGAGCCGCCCACATGCGGGGCGAAAGCGCTCTCGCCGCTTTTCGCTTCGCGCGGCAGCATGTCGATCAGCGCTTCGCCGCAGCACAGGATCATGGTTTCTCCTCCGTCGGTTAGATTGATGGCCGGATCAAAAAGCGGATTGGGCGCCGACGAGGAAGCGGTCAGCCAGCGGCAGGCTTGCGCCGCCCAGCGCGCGGGCGTGGCGCCCCACCGTTCCCTCGCGCACGGCGGGCAGGGCGATGCCCTCCGAATCGAGGCCGGCGAGGCGGTGCGCCGTGCGCTCCACGATCCCGGCGCGAACGGAAAGCGGCAGCCATCCGTCGATCACGGCTGTCTGGAAATCGATTACCGCCGAGGCGGCCAGAATCGCATGCGCCAGACCGTGTGCGGCTTCTTCGATCCACGCGCTTTCCTCCGGTCCCTGGGCGCCCCAGTCGTCGGGGGAGACCCACAGGTGCGTGGTGTCTCGTCCGCTCGCCAGAAGCCGTTTTTCGAGCGCGCTCAGGGAAGCCACGTCGATGAGCTGTCGCGTCTTGCCGTTCCTGTCCGGCACGGGCATCGATCCAAGCGCCCCGGCATTGCCGGTGCGCCCCCCGAACAGGCGTCCACCGAGGGCAACACCCCCGCCGACGAAGGCACCGAGATAGAGATAGACGAAATCGCCCCGGGCGGGCGGATCGCCGAAGACGAGTTCGGCCCCGCAGGCCGAGGTCGCATCGTTCTGCAGATAGACGGGGAAGGGACATTTTTCCGCAACCGCGGCGCGAATATCCACCTCCCGCCAGCCGTCCATGGCCCCCGGCGGCGCCCCGGCGGCGTCCGCCCAGTTCCAGAGCTGGAAGGGGATGGCGATCCCCAGGCCGGCGACACGCTCCCAGTCCCGGGGCGCGAGGCTGCCGGCGATCTCGTCCATGTCCGCAGTCACCAGGCGGATCGTCTCTGCCGGTGTCGGATAGGCGTAGGAGTGCCGACATGTGCGGCGGATCGTGCCGCAAAAATCGATCAGCGCCAGCTCCGAGCTGCGCCGTCCGATCTTCAGGCCCAGGAAAAAGGCGCCGTCGGGATTGAGGCTCATCGGAATGGAGGGCTGCCCCACCTTGCCGCGCTGCGGATCGCCGCGCACCAGAAGTTCCTCCGCTTCGAGCCGGCGCATGATGACCGAGACGGTCTGGGCGGAAAGGCCGGTCATGCGCGCGATCTCGGTCTTGGCGAGGCTGCCGTTGCGGCGCAGGAGCGAAAGCACAAGACGCTCGTTATAGTCGCGCATGCCGCTCTGGTTGGTGCCCAGATTCTGGCGTGGCGGTGCCTCTTCGCCTTCTCGTTGCAGGCCGATTTCCACGGACTGGTTCCTTTCCCTCCCGGTATGGCTTGCGGCGCAGAATGCTGCGCCCGGCGCGTCAAGTCAATAATAAATAAATAAAGTTGATTTATATATTGACAGCTCCGTAATCCTTCTGTTTTCTGACTGCGTGTGATCGCTCGAAAAGGGCCGACACCTCGTGGCGCCGACAGGCGTCATTTCATGTTTTCTCGGGAGGATTACCGTGAACAAATACGCGCTACTGAAGACCACTGCGTTCGCGCTCGCGAGCGCCGCCATTCTCGGGCTTGCCCAGCCTGCCGCTGCGCAGGACGAGCAGGTAAGCGCCTGTCTCATTACCAAGACGGACATCAACCCGTTCTTCGTCAAGATGAAGGAAGGCGCGACGCAGAAGGCGGAAGAGCTCGGCATCGAGCTTTCCACCTATGCCGGTCGCGTGGACGGGGACCATGAGACCCAGCAGCAGGCGATGGAAAGCTGTATCGCCGCGGGCGTCGATGGTGTGCTTATCACCGCGTCCGACACCAAGGCCATCGTGCCGCTCGTCCGCCGCGCCCGCGAGGCCGGCATTCTGGTGATCGCGCTCGACACGCCGTTGCAGCCACTCGACGCCGCCGATGCGACGTTCGCCACCGACAATTTCGAGGCCGGCCGCCTGATCGGCGCCTGGGCGAAGGCGAAGCTCGGCGAGGAGGCGGAGAATGCGCGCATCGCCTTCCTCGACCTCAACGAGAGCCAGCCCTCGGTGGGCGTCCTGCGCGACCAGGGCTTCATGACGGGCTTCGGCATCGACACGGCCGACCCCAACCAGTGGGGCGACGAGGACGATCCGCGCATCGTCGGCCACGAGGCCACCAACGGCAACGAGGAAGGCGGCCGCAGGGCGATGGAGAACCTGCTTCAGGTCGATCCGAACCTGAACGTCGTCTACACCATCAACGAGCCGGCTGCGGCGGGTGCCTACGAGGCGCTCAACGCGTTCGGCAAGGCCGACGACGTGACGATCGTCTCGATCGACGGCGGCTGCCCGGGTGTCCAGAACGTCGCCGAGGGCATCATCGGCGCCACCGCGCAGCAATATCCGCTGCTGATGGCCTCGATGGGCATCGAGGCGATCGCCCAGTACGCAGAGGACGGCACCGTGCCCGAGCCGAGCGAGGGCCTTGATTTCTTCAACACGGGCGTCAACCTCGTCACCGACGATCCGGTCGAGGGCATTCCCTCCATTTCCGTGGAGGAGGGGCTGGAGCGCTGCTGGGGCTGATCCCGGGGCAGGCCGTTCATTCATGTGACGGGGCGGCACTCGCGGCCGCCCCTCCATGCTGGAAGAGTCAGGGATATCGGACATGAGTAAGCAAGAAGGCGTGGCCGAGCAGTTCGCACAGTTCGATCACGTCACCCGCGGACCATTGGCGACGGTGCAGCGCTTTCTTCACGCCAACCCGACGATGGTACCGTTCATCGTGCTCTTGCTGTCGACGGTGATCTTCGGGCTGATCTCGCCCAATTTCTTTTCCGCCTTCAACCTGTCGCTGATCATGCAGCAGGTGGCGATCGTCGGCACGCTGGCGGCGGCGCAGAGCCTTGTCATCCTTACCGCCGGCATCGATCTTTCGGTGGCCGCCGTCATGGTGATGGTCTCGGTCATCATGGGCCGGCTCTCGGTCGATTTCGGCGTTCCGGTGCCGCTCGCCATACTGGCGGGCATGCTGTGCGGGCTGGGAACCGGGGCCGTCAACGGCCTGCTCGTGACCGCCGTGCGCCTGCCGCCCTTCATCACCACGCTCGGTACGTGGAACGTTTTCCTGGCGCTCAACTACTATTTCTCGGGCCGCGAGACGATCCGTTCCCAGACGCTGGACGCCGAAGCGCCGCTCCTGAAGCTCTTCGGCGAACGCTTCGAGGTCGGCGGCGCCGTGCTTACCTGGGGCGTCGTGCTGATGGTCGCGATCTTCATCGTGCTGTGGTACGTGCTGCAGTACACCGCCTGGGGACGGCGCGTCTACGCCGTCGGCGACGATAAGGAGGCGGCGGAACTCGCCGGTATCCGCACCAACCGGATCCTCGTTTCGGTCTATATGGCGGCGGGCTTCATCGTGGCGCTGGCGGCCTGGTCGTCCATCGGCCGCGTCGGCTCGGTGTCCCCCACCTCCTTCTTCGAGGCGAACCTCCAGTCCATTACCGCGGTGGTGATCGGTGGCATCTCGCTCTTCGGCGGGCGCGGCTCGATTCTCGGCCCCATGCTCGGCGCGCTGATCGTCGGCGTGTTCAATTCCGGCTTAAGGCTCGCCGGCGTGGAAGTGCTGTGGCAGCTCTTCGCGACGGGCTGGCTCATCATTCTGGCGGTCGCCATCGACCAGTGGATCAGAAAGGTGTCGGCATGACGGAACCCGTTCTCAAGGCGCGCGGCATCGTCAAGCGCTACGGCCACGTGGTGGCCCTCGACAGGGCCGACTTCGACCTTTACCCCGGCGAGGTGCTCGCGGTGATCGGCGACAACGGCGCCGGCAAGTCGACGCTGATCAAGGCGCTTTCCGGCGCCATCCAGGTTGACAGCGGCGAGATCACGCTGAACGGCGAGCCGATCAATTTCGCCTCGCCGCTGGCCGCCCGCCAGGCCGGCATCGAGACGGTGTATCAGACGCTGGCGCTGTCGCCAGCGTTGTCGATCGCCGACAACATGTTCATGGGCCGCGAGATCCGCAAGCCGGGCGTGCTCGGTCAAGTCTTCAAGATGCTCGACCACGCGGAGATGGAACGACAGGCGCGCCAGAAGCTGGCGGAACTCGGCCTGTTGACTATCCAGAACATCAACCAGGCGGTGGAGACCCTGTCCGGAGGCCAGCGCCAGGGCGTGGCCGTGGCGCGCGCCGTCTCCTTCGGCTCCAAGGTGGTGATCATGGACGAGCCGACGGCGGCGCTCGGGGTCAAGGAGTCCCGCCGCGTGCTCGACCTTATCCAGGACGTGCGTGCACGCGGGCTGCCCATCGTTCTGATTTCGCACAACATGCCGCATGTCTTCGAGGTTGCCGACCGCATCCATGTACACCGGCTCGGGCGGCGCCTGTGCGTCATCGACCCCAAGGACTATACGATGTCCGACGCCGTCGCCTTCATGACCGGCGCCAAGGAGCCCCCGGCCGAGGCCATGGCGGCCTGAAGTCGGCGCCCGGGGTCGCCCGCGCGCGCCGCGCCTGTCTCCACCCATTTGCCATCCGGCAGCAAGGCCGGCTTGACGACTCATGCGCTTTTCTTCGCGTCAACCGGTCGACGTGGCGGTTCTGGGAGAATAGATAAGGGCTCTCCCTCCAGGAACTCTTCACAAGGAACGGAACATGTCTGAGAACTTCGAGCCACGCGGAAAACACCTGATTGCCGGCGAGTGGGTCGGAGGCGATAAGACCTTTTCCTCCGATCCGGTGGCCGGCCCGGCGCATCAGTTCGCCGTCGGCACGGCCGCCGATGTCGACCGCGCGGCGAAGGCCGCCGAGGACGCCTTCTGGACATACGGTTATTCGCGCCGCGCCGACCGCGCGGCGTTTCTGAACACCATCGCCGACGAAATCGAGGCGCGGGCGGAGGCGATCACGCAGATCGCAACCCAGGAAAGTGGGCTGCCCGAGGCGCGGATCAACGGCGAGCGTGCCCGCACCACGGGCCAACTCCGCCTGTTCGCCAGCCACATCGAAAAGGGTGACTACCTCGACCGTCGTCACGATCCGGCCGACCCGGAGCGCAAGCCCGCGCCCAAGCCCGACCTGAAGCTGATCCAGCTTCCCATCGGGCCGGTCGGCGTGTTCGGGGCATCGAACTTCCCGCTCGCCTTCTCGACCGCTGGCGGAGACACGGCGTCCGCGCTCGCGGCCGGCTGCCCCGTGATCGTGAAGGGCCATCCGGCCCATCCGGGCACCGGCGAGATCGTCGCCGAAGCGATTGCCGCCGCAATCGAGAAAACGGGCCAGCACCCGGGCGTCTTCTCTCTCATCCAGAGCAACACAAACGAGGCGGGCGAGGCGATCGTCACCCACGAGCTGGTGAAGGCGGTCGGCTTCACCGGCTCGCTCGGCGGCGGCCGCGCGCTCTTCAACCTGGCGCAGAACCGGCCCGAGCCCATTCCCTTTTTCGGTGAACTCGGGTCGATCAACCCGCAATTCGTGCTGCCGGCAGCGCTGGCGTCCCGCGGCGCCAAGATCGGCGAGGGCTGGGCCGGCTCGCTCGTCATGGGGGTGGGGCAGTTCTGCACCAATCCCGGCGTGGCGATCGCGCTGGAGGGAAGCGATGCCGACGCCTTTGCCGGCGCGGCACAGGCCGAGTTGGAGAAAGCCGTCGAGCAGCCGATGCTGACGGCGGGCATCGCCGACGCCTACCGGCGCGGCCGCGATCGCCTGTC
>NZ_JBHSUM010000102.1:0-14708 GCF_042660605.1 Nitratireductor sp. GCM10026969 | reverse complement strand
CGGGCCATCCGCGGCCGGCTGCAGTTCGGGCGTTTCGGCGATCTGCTGCCGGATGTCGGGCGAAGCATTGAAGAGAACCCAGCGCTTGCCGTCGGCCGAGGCGGCGAGGCTCGACTGGGTGCGTGCGCGCACGCTCTGGGCGCCGGTTCGCGCGGCGCGGCTTAGCCGGTAATTGCAGTTCCACTGGGGAAAGCCGCCACCCGCCGCCGATCCGATGATCTTGAGGCGCATCCTTCTCCGTTTCGCGAAAAGAGCAAAAACCGCTTGGCACCCACGGCGCAGTACGCCATTGACGCCAAGCGCAGGACCTTCCCTCTGCGAGAAAATGCGCGTGCCCTCACGGGCACGCGCACCGCAGCTTACTTCTTGGGAGCGATCTCAGCCGGGAGATACCGCGAGATTTCCATGCCGGCCGGCACCTGGCACATGGAAGGTTTCTTCCAATTCTTCTTCATGAGTTTCCTCCTATTGCTGACGACCGAAGTCACCGGTTGCTTGCCGCCACTGCAGAGCACCTTTGCAATAGCGGGTCCACTTCCTCGCAAAAATGGACAAATGAATATATAGGTTCTCAAACACTATAAAACAAACACCGTACGCGCTCACCTCCTTTTCACATGCTCCCACATTACTGCGTAATCTCTTGATTTTGCTCATCCAGCAACGGGACGTTATATTCGAGCAGAATGCGATTGATCTCGTCCTGATTGTCCCGGATGAACCGGTTGAGCGTCCGCTTCCATTCCTGGTCCGAGGGCCGCACGCCCATGGTGATGCGGTAAGTCATCCGCGAACCGGTTTGTTCCTTGACGAGGGGCACCATAACGAGATCGGCATCCGCCTGTTTCACGTAATAGCCCGCCATCGGCCCCCAGACCGCGGCCGCGTCGATCTTGCCCTCGACAAGATCCGCAACCATGGTTTCGGCGACACTGGGCGCAAAGCGAGTATCCACCATCAGCGGGTAGACCTTGGCGTTCTTGATCAGCCCCGCCGCGGCGATGTTGCTGGACGGCGGCGTGCCCTGGACAATGCCGATCCGCTTGCCTGCAAGCTTGCCGTCCTCGATCGTTTCCACGCCGTCGAGGCCGTCGCCCTTCTTGTAGATCAGCACATAGGCGGAGCGGTAATAAGCGTTCGTGTTCTGCACGAGCTCATCGCCCTGAGCATAGCCCATGATCACGTCGCAGCGGTTGGACCGCAGCGTGTTGCGCACGAAACCGGTCGCCATCGGGAACCATTCATAGCGGACGCTCTCGCGCCCGAGCTTCTCGGCGACCAGTTCGGCAAGCTTGTTTTCGAAACCCTCCTCGCTTTCGTCCGTGAAGGGCATGTTGGAGGGGTCCGCGCAAACGCGCAGGTGATCCGGGTCGACCAGCTCCCAGGCCGCGCTCGGTCCGGCCGCCCGGGAAGCGCTCACCCCGAGGGCAGCCGCCGTCGCCAGAACGGGCAGGCAGAGCGTCACGGCGATGCGGGAGAACCTGCGGTCCGACACGGTCATCCCTCCATGCAGCTTGCTTCAAATTCTCGGGCGGCCTCGGGCTTGTCCTCCTTCTTGGGAGGCCGCCCGCGCGGGATGCCGCCCACGGCCCGCGCCCTGAGATAGACGTAGATGTCGTCCATGAAGCAGTAGACGTTCTTGTTGTCGCCGAAGGCCGGCATGACGTTTTCCTTGCCGGCGCCGAGATCCTTGCGACCCTGTGCCACCACCGACAGGAAAGTGCCGTAATCCATCGTCTTCAGCGAATCGACGAGGGCAGGCGCATAGGACGATCCCACGCCGTCAGGCCCGTGGCAGGTATGGCATTCGCCGTGATAGCGGCGGTATCCGCTGTAGGTGTACCAGTCGACCGTTCCATCGTCCTGGATGTTGAAGGTCGGGACGCCGTTCGCGTCGAAATACTTGCCGTCTTCCTCGCTCACGGCCGCCGCCTTCTCCTTGGTGTCCCGGCCGTCCTGGCCGTGGGCGACACCCAGGGTGAGCAATGTGGCGGCGAAGGCCGAGAGTGCAATACGAACTGCCATTGAGGACCTCTTGTTCAGCCACTGGCACTGCGCACGTCGTTCCGGCGCAGAGGGGGCTCCCTATCTCGCTTGTCTTGAGGTGGGAGAGTCCGGATACGGCACCGGTGCGATCCGAACTCTCCCGATTTACCGCCCCTTGCGGGGCCGTTCATCTCGGTCTGCCGGATCAGTCCGGAAGGCCGAACACCGTCAGCTGACCACCCAAGGTAGTGTAGTCGGCCAGGGCGGCATAACCACCGACCGCACCGAGACCGGCGGTTCCGATCGCCGTTTCCTCATCGGTCGGAGCCCGTTCGCCGGCCACGGCCGTCTGCCAGGCTTCAGCGCCTTCGGCTTGCAGCAGGCCGCCGGCCAGGCCGATACCAGCCCATCCGCCGACACCCGACAGCACCGCGATGTACTGCTTGCCGTCGTGCTCGTAGGTGTTGATGTTGCCGATGATGCCGGAGGGAGTCTTGAACCTATAGAGCTCGTTGCCTTCCGTATCGACGGCCTTGATGTAGCCTTCGAGCGTGCCGTAGAACACCACGTCGCCGGCCGTGGCGAGCGCACCCGACCACACCGAGAAACGCTCGGGGATCGACCAGACGATCTCACCCTTGGCAGCGTCCCAGGCGATGAAGTTGCCCATGCCGCCATGGCTGTCGGGCGTGGGATACATCGACACCGTCGCGCCGACATAAGGCTGTCCGGCCGTGTAGCTCACCCGATAGGGCTCGTAATCCATGCAGACATGGTTCGTCGGCACGTAGAAGAGACCGGTCTTGGGCGAATAGGCCGCCGGCTGCTGGTCCTTGGTTCCGAGGGCCGCCGGGCAGATACCCGTCGTGTTGGTATCCTCGCCGTTCTGATCGGTCGAATACTCCGCGACCACCTGCGGACGCCCGTACTGGTCGCTGTTGGGATCCATCTCCACATGGGTCGCCCAGTTGACCGTCGGGTCGTACTTCTCGGCGACGAGAAGCTCGCCGGTCTCGCGGTCGAGCGTATAGGCGAAGCCGTTACGATCGAAGTGCACCAGCACGTTGCGTGACTCGCCGTCGATCTCCATGCCGTCGACAAGGATGTTCTCATTGACGCCGTCATAGTCCCACTCGTCGTGGGGCGTCATCTGGTAGACCCACTTGGCCATGCCGGTATCGGCGTCACGCGCGAAGATGGTCATCGACCAGGCATTGTCGCCGGGGCGCTGCGCCGGGTTCCACGTCGAGGGGTTGCCGGTGCCGTAATAAACGAGGTTGAGCTCCGGATCATACGCGTACCAGCCCCAGGTGGTCCCGCCACCCTGTTGCCACTGGTCGCCTTCCCACGTGGTGACGCCGGAATCGGCTCCGACCGGCTCGCCCAGATGCGTGGTGTTCTCCGGGTCCATCAGCGTCTCGCTGTCGGGTCCCGTCGAATAGGCGCGCCAGGCCTCCGACCCGTCGGTCAGATTGTAGGCCGTGAAGTGGCCGCGCACGCCGAACTCACCGCCGGAAATGCCGACATAGACCTTGTCGCCGACGACCATCGGGGCGGACGTTCCCGATTCGGCCAGACTGCCGTCGGTCTGCTCGCCGTTCTGCACTTCCCAGGCCACCTCGCCGGTCTCGGCATTGAGGGCGACCAGCGTCGTATCGGCCTGGTACTGGAGAATCAGCGCCGGGCGATCGCCTTCCGCGGGTGCGTAGGCAACGCCGCGGTTGACCGTGTCGCAGCACATGATCGGAATGACGTCGGAATTCTGCTCCGGCTCGTATTTCCACAGGATGCGCCCGTCCTCGTTGAGGTCGAGGGCGTAGACGATGTTCGGAAACGGCGTGTTGAAGTACATCACGTCGTCGACGACCAACGGTCCTCCCTCGTGGCCGCGCAGAACACCTGTGGAGAAGGTCCACTTCACCTGCAGGTCCGAGACATTGTCCTTGTTGATCTGGTCCAGCTCCGAATAGCGGGTGTTGGCATAGTCACCCGTCGGCATCACCCAGTTCTTGTCGTCGCCCGACATCTGCTGAAGCTGTTCATTGGCCTGGGCTCCAAAAGCGAAGGAACAGGCCAAAGCTGTCACAGTCAGCGGAATGAGGGCATTTCTCTTGAGTACACGCATGAAATCCTCCCGACGTTCACAGACCACAATCGCGTGTGACTCCTCCCAGGAGGCACGTCTGCGATATTGTGAGGGGAAGTATTTCCGGCAGCGTGTCACGACCTAAGCCAGATGAGCAGCGGGCACCATAACTGCCCACCTCACTTGGCCTACGAAAGACAAACTCCGCTCCCTAAGACAGAGAAGTCCTTGAAGCCGGAAACAGGGGAAGGTTATGCTAGAAGATCGCGGCACACAAGAGAAAAAATTCAGCGTTTTACATTGCAGTGCAGCAATGATTTGGTGCGTCGCAAAATCCCTTGAAAATCATTGCTTCAACTTGAAAAAACTTGGCGCAAGCGCGTGTTTTTCTTGCGAAACCCGAAGGAGGCCACTTTCTGCAGGCGAAGAGGAGAGTGCTTACATGGACTGTGCGGTTGTAAACTTTCCGCATCGGCGCGAAACGGCTTGACGGGGCCGCCGACTTGTTCCCATGCTGCCCTCTAGCGGAGGACGATGATGAAGAAACGCACGGGAATGCAGGCAATCCTCTTCAGCCTGCCGGCCATGCTTCTGCTGCCGGGCGCTTCGGCGCAGGCGGCCAACAGCTATCCCACGGTCGCGGTCGCCGATTACGTGCTCGGCTGCATGATCGCCAACGGGCAAACGCGCGAGACGCTGGAGCGATGTTCGTGTTCGATCGACGTCATCTCCACGATCATCCCGTACGAGGAATACGAGGCGGCCGAGACGTTCCAGCGGATGGGACAGCTCCCCGGCGAGAAAGGGGTGATCTTCCGCCAGACGGCACCGGCCAGGAACACGACGGCCAACCTCAGGCGCGCCCAGGCCGAGGCGGACATGCGCTGCTTCTGACCCAGGACGGCAATGCACGTCTGCGGCCGCCCGGCGGTCTCAACGGTGCTCGGGGAACCTTTCCCTAAAGGAACGCAGGAGATCCTCCATCGTCTGCGGCTTGCGGTACTCCCGCGGCAGGCGGACGAGGAAGGTGCCGAGAACCCGGGCCGGTCCCGGCGAAAGCACGATGATGCGGTCTGACAGCATCAGCGCCTCGCGCAGGTTGTGCGTGACCATCAACGCCGTCGTGCGGCGCGCGGACCAGACGGACAGCAGGAGATGGCGCAACCTTTCGGCCGTCCGCTCGTCGAGCGAGACGAAGGGCTCGTCGAGGAAAAGGACGGCCGGCTCGGTGGCGAAGGCCCGCGCCAGAGCCGCGCGACGGGCAAGCCCCAGCGACAGCTCCGCCGGGTAGAGCGCACGCACCGCGGTCAGCCCCAGGCTCCGGAACAGGGAATCGAGGTCCTTGTCGCGCTCCTTTGCGGGCAGGACGAGGCGCACGTTCTGCTCCACCGTGCGCCAAGGAAGAAGCGTGGGCTCCTGGAAGACGGCGGCGACCCGCCCGTTGCTGCCTTCGGGGAGCTGGAACGTGCCGGAGAATTCCTTGTCGAGGCCGAGAAGGACGCGCAGCGTGGTCGTCTTGCCGCAGCCAGACGGGCCGAGGAGGCACGCGAACTCCCCTTCCGGGACTTCGAAGGACAGGTCGCGGATGGCCACCAGCGGCACGCCCTCGACGGAACGGAATGCCTTTTCGGCGATGTCGACCTTAAGCGGGCCTTCCGCGCCAACGGGTGGAGTATCGTTCAAAGGGCTGCACCAGGAGTAGTTCGACCACAAGCATGATGGCGACGAAGGCCAGCGTGTAGGCCAGAATCGACGCCACGTCGAAGAGCTGGAAATAAAGGTGGATCTGGAACCCCACGCCGTTCGGCCGGCCGAGCAGCTCGACCACCAGGACGATCTTCCAGATGAGCGCGATGCCGGAGCGGGCGGCGGCCGCGAAATAGGGCTGAAGCTGGGGAGCGAGGATATGGCGGACGCGGTCGAACGCCCCCAGCCGGTAGACGGCGGCCATCTCGGCATAGCGCGGCTCCAGCGCCCGCGCGCCCTCGCGCATCGTCACCACCACATTGGGAATCTTGTTGACGGCGACCGCCCCGATGGCGGCGATCTCGTTGAGGCCGAACCAGATATAGGCGAGCACGATGACGACAAGCGCGGGGATGTTGAGGAACAGCACCACCCAGGCGTTGAAGAAGCGATCGGCGCGCCGGCTCATGCCCAGGAGCACGCCGACCACCGTACCGATCCCCATGGCCAGGACGAAGGCGGCCACCACGCGACCGAGCGTCGTGCCGAGATGGAAGAAGAGCTCTCCGCTTGCGGCTTGCCGGACGAGCGCGTCCCAGACCGCAAGCGGCGTCGGCAGCGCCCGGCTCGGCCAGGCGTGGGCGGCAAGCTGCCAGACGAGGCACAAGCCGGCAAGCGAGAGGAAAACGGTGAGCAGGTGAGACCGCGCCAGGGCCCGCAGGACACCCCGCGCGCCGCCCAGGGCCGTCCGTTCGCCCTGCAGTGCACCACGCACGAGCGTCATTGCATCACACCGGTCCAGTAGGTGCCGGGCGCCATGTCAGGGGAGGGTCCCACCAGCGCCTCCCCGCCGATCTCGGCCAGGATGTCGTAGAGCCTGGCCGCGTCGGCCTCTTCGTCGGATATCGGGCGCCTTGGGATGCCTTCGCGATAGCGCTCGCGCAGCTTTTCCAACTCCTTGCCCTGTGCACGCGCGAGCGGCGCCAGGCGCTGCCACTCTTCATCGGAGGTGGCGAGCAGTTCCTTCGCCGCCGCCGAGGCCCTGGCGAAGCCGGTGATGGCGGCCGTATTGCGGGCCGCCCAGGACTCGTGAAAAACGTAGCCGAGCGCCGAAACCTTGCCGGTCGCACCGAGGGCGCGGATCGCATCGTCGGCGCCGAACAGGCGCCGGAAACCGTTCGCCTCGAGTCGCGCGCAGTAGTGCCAGAAGTTCAGCACCGCATCGAGCTCGCCCTGCATCGCCTTTTCCGCCAGCAGCGGCGGCGCGCCGTAGACGAGCTCGTTTTCGCCGGCCAGATCGAGATCGTGGTCGCGGCGGGCGACCGCCCGGATGAGAAGCCAGCTTTTGTCCAGCGGACCGCCGGCAATGCCGATTCTCCGGCCCTTCAGGTCGGCGAGCGTGGTGAGCGGGGAGTCCTCCCGCACCATGATCGCCCCCACGGCGGCGGAATAGGGCAGCAGCGTGAGATCGTCGCCCATCGCCCGCTGGCGCGACACCCACAGCCAGTCGGAGACGATGATGTCGACTTCGCCTGCCAGCATGGCGACGTTCGAGGCGTCCTCCCCGGCGAAATGGACGATGTCGAGATCGATGCCGTTCTCGATATCGAAGCCATGATGCTTGATCGTGTCGAGCGCCCAGCTCACCGTGCCGAATTTCAGCACGCCCACCCGGACCCTCTCGGCCGCGGCTGCCGGATACGGCCGGAGTGCGAGACCCGCCTGTGCGGCAAGCGCCAGATAAAGAACATCGCGTCGCGAATACATGCGCCGTCTTCCTCCCCGTCGTCAGCGTATCTTAGAGACTCTTAGGGACCTTGGATGAGGGGTGCGCCGGCTTGCCGCTTCGAAGGCCTTGCCGGTACGTATCATGCCGGCCGCGTTCTTCTTCCGACATCCGGCCTTCCATGCCCAACGCAGCCTCCGTCCAAAGTCCGTAACAGCCTCTAGATGTCCGTGTACTCTGGGACCGAGCAGTGCCAGCGCACGACCCGGAACTCGGGATGATCCTCGGTCCATTGCGCTATATAGATCGGGGCGCGCAGCATGCATTGCATCATCGAGCCGGTGTGCTCGAAGTAGATGTGCTCGGTGCGACACGCATTCGTGTTTGCCACCAGGCAAACCGTTAGAACGAGATCGATCAGGCTCAATTGGCACCTCTGGGTTGATCACGCAGTCAAACCCGTGCGCCTCCGCGCTATGCGGAGGGCGCCACGGTTTCCCACGGTGCCCGGGCGGGAAACCGATCTCAAAATAAGCTACGCGCAAGGTATCACGGCGTCAACACGCTCGGCACGCGCTCCGAACCACCGCTCATTTTGTTGACTTCCTGGCCCCGCAAGCTAGCCTGCCATATAGTGCCGCCGCACACCTCGACGCTCGGCGCGAGGGGTGCGGACGGACATCACGACCCGGGCACCATAACCAGGGCACCTAGAAAAACCGAGGAAATGCCTATGCGATTCATTGCACTCGTTTTGCCGGTCATGGCGCTGGCCGGCCCTGTTCATGCCCAGGATGCCGAAGCCGGGAAGCAGGCCTTCACCCAATGCATGGCCTGTCACAATGTGGAAGACGACAGGAACAAGGTCGGCCCCACGCTGAAGGGGGTGATGGGCAGAACCGCGGGCACGGTCGAGGGGTACAGATACTCCACCGCCATGGTCGAGGCCGGAGAAAACGGCCTCGTCTGGGACGAGGAGAGCATGTCAGAGTTCCTCAAGAATCCGCGAGAGGTGGTGCCGGGCACCAAGATGGCGTTTCCCGGTCTCAAGGATGACGAGGCGCTCGCCAACGTGATCGCCTATATCGCTCAATTCTCCGAATAAATTTTCACTTCGGCCGCCGCCTCCGCGCGGCGGCCATCAATACCACCGCCCGAGATCATGCCGCGCTGCGCATGTGCCGCAGCGCCGCCGGCAGGTCCGCAAGACCTTCGCACACAAGATCGGCATCCAGCTCTTCGACCGGCACAGGCGTATAGCCCCCACGGATCACGACGACGGGAACGCCGGCCGCGCGCGCGGCGGCGACGTCGGTCGCACTGTCACCGACCATCAGCGCCTCTTCCGGCGGGACGCCGAGCTGTTCCAGTGCGAAGAGCAGCGGGTCCGGCGACGGCTTTCCACGGACCACGGCGTCGCCGCCGACGATCGCACCGAACCGTTCGGCAAGATGGAAATGCAGGAGGACGGAACGGGCCGCAAGTTGCGGTTTGTTGGTGACGAGACCGAGACGGATGCCGGAGGCGTGCAGTTGGGCAAGCGTCTCCGCCGCGCCCGGCATGAGTTCGGTCAGGCCGGTCAAGTGCCGCGCATAGATACCGGCCATGGCGCGGTTGGCCTCCTCCAGCTGATCCTGCGAAAGCGGCACGCCGGAGGCGGCGAAGGCGCGCTCGACCAGTTTTTTGACGCCTTCGCCGATCATGGACCTGACCTGGGCAAGCGTCAGCGGTGCGAGGCCGTAGAGCTCGAGCAGTTCATTGGTGGCGGCGGTGATGTCGGGAGCCGAATCGATCAGCGTTCCGTCGAGATCGAAGAGGACGGCCCGGGGCTGTCCGTCGAAAATATTCCTGCCCATGATCAATCGGTGCTCCTTCCTTCAGGGAAAAACAGATGAAGCCCCGTCGCCCGAAGGGCATGCTGGGGCGCAATCGCGACGGGGATAAGGCAGACCCCGGCGGCCATCAAATCGAAGGCGGCTTACGCCGCCTCCCGCAACCCATCCTGCGCCGCCTGGCGCAGGGCGTCCATATTGCTCCGATAAGCCTCCGCCGTGCCGCCGCGGAAGACGGCGGAGCCGGCCACCAGCACGTTGGCGCCGGCCGCGGCCACCGCACCCGCGGTCTCCGGTGCGATGCCTCCGTCGACCTGGATATCGATCGGGCGGTCGCCCACCATGGCGCGCACGCGGCGGATCTTCTCGAGCACCGCCGGGATGAAGGCCTGCCCGCCGAAGCCGGGATTGACTGTCATCAGGAGGATGAGGTCGAGGCGGTCGAGCACATATTCGATCACGCCTTCGGGCGTCGCGGGATTGAGCGAGACGCCGGCCCTCTTGCCGAGCGCCTTGATCGCTTGCAGCGAGCGGTCGAGATGCGGGCCGGCCTCGGCATGAACGGTGATGATGTCGCAGCCGGCATCGGCGAAGGCGGCTATGTAGGGATCGGCCGGCGCGATCATCAGATGGCAGTCGAACACCTTGTCCGTGCGGCCGCGGATCGCTTTCACCACCGGTGGGCCGAAGGTGATGTTGGGCACGAAATGGCCGTCCATCACGTCGAGATGGATCCAGTCCGCGCCGGCGCCGGCCACCGCTTCGACCTCCTCGCCAAGGCGGGAAAAGTTCGCCGAAAGCACCGACGGCGCGATGATGGTTTGCCTCGTCATGTCGTCTCCTGCGCTTCAGCCTCGAAGACGCGGCTCGCCCGGATGTCCTCATCCGAAATGGTCGAAAGGGCGTCGGCGCCGACGGGGCCGTCCGCGGTCTGGAACAGACGGTTCGCCTGGCGCAGCCGCGCGCGGTCGAGCGCATTGCGGATCGAGCGCGCGTTGGCGAAGTGCGGCTGCTGCCTGCGCCTGCGGATATAATCGCGCATGGCCTTCAAGCCGGTTTCGTCGAAGCGGTAACTCTGCTGCTCCAGCATCTTCTCCGCAATCCGGACCAGTTCCTCGCTCTCATAATCGGGAAAATCGATGTGGTGGGCAATACGCGAGCGGAAACCCGGATTGCTCTCGAAGAAGCGGTCCATGCGGCTGCCGTAACCGGCCAGGATGACGACGAGGTCGTCTCGCTGGTTCTCCATCACCTGCAGCAGGATCTCGATCGCTTCCTGTCCGTAGTCGCGCTCGTTCTCGGGCCGGTAAAGGTAATAGGCCTCGTCGATGAACAGGACGCCGCCCATGGCCTTCTTGAGGATCTCCTTCGTCTTCGGCGCGGTATGGCCGATATATTGCCCCACCAGATCGTCGCGCGTCACCGAGACGAGATGGCCCTTGCGGATGTAGCCGAGGCGGTGCAGCAGGTCGGCCATTCTCAGCGCCACGGTCGTCTTGCCGGTGCCGGGATTACCGGTGAAGCTCATGTGCAGCGTCGGCGTTTCATGCGCCAGCCCCATGCTGCGGCGGGCGCGCTCCACGAGCAGAAGCGCCGCCGTCTCGCGGATGCGTTTCTTCACCGGCGCCAGGCCGATCAGGTCGCGGTCGAGCTCTGCCAGCACATCCTTGACGCCGGAAGCCTCGAACTCCGCGTGCAGATCGACAGCGGTGGGAAGTTCTTGCGGTGTCTCTTCGGTGATTGCTGCTGCCGACATGGAAATCTCCTGCCTTTCGGGTGCAGTTGTCGTTGTTCATGTTCGCGGCTTGCGCCGCGAGCCGGGATCCATTCCGTGACACGGCCATGTTTCGGAATGGATCCCGGACAGCCTCCGCTACCGCTCCGTCTTCCGGGATGACGAGCGGGGAGGGGTTACCTCACGCGTACCTGTTTCCCGCCGGCCGGTCCGCCGCGTAGGGCTTCGTCGTGTAGCGGAGCATGCGGCCGCCGATCTCCTCGCGCTCCAGCCGGTAGCCCGGCTCCTCGGCCGGCCGGTTGACGATGAAGGAGAGCTTCACCGACTCCCATCCATGGGTGGCGTCGAATGCCACCACGCGGATGTAGCGGTCGCCATAGACCTTGCGGCACTGATCGAGCTCCATGATGAGCGCTGCCGCGTCGGGGTTGTCGAACATCGGATGGCCCCACATGTCCCAATAGGTGTTGCGGGGGTGCGGATCGTCCGTGAACTCCAGGCTCACGGCCCAGCCATTGTCGATGCAGTACTGCACCTGCGCCCGGATCTGGTCTTCGGTCAGATCGGGGAGGAATGAGAAGGCTCCTTGTGTCATGCGCATGATCGAGTTCTCCATCTTCTTGAATTGGACCGGATCACTTCATCTGCGACCGGTGCATTCGGCTCTCTCGGCAGCCGCTTTGCGGCTGATTGGGGTGACGCGGCCAGGCGGCGGGCCGGAGGGCCACGGCGGCATTTCTCTCCCACGTGAACGGTGAGAGGATCAGGGCCAGCGTGAGCGCAATCAGGAACGTCGCCATGGTCTCTACGCCGCTGCGGTTGCGACCGGGACGAAGTCCGGCGAGTCGGTCGAAGCGTAGTTGAAGGTGACGTCTTTCCAGGTCTCGAGCGCCTGCTTGAGCGGCAGGCAGTGGCGCGCCGCAGCCTCCAGGATCTCCGGCCCTTCGTTGACGTAGTCGCGGCCTTCGTTGCGGGCCATGATCATCGCCTCCAGCGCCACGCGGTTTGCGGTCGCGCCCGCGGCGATCCCCATCGGATGGCCGATCGTGCCGCCGCCGAACTGGAGCACCACATCCTCGCCCAGAAGGTCGAGGAGTTGGTGCATCTGGCCGGCATGGATGCCGCCCGAGGCCACCGGCATCAGCTTGTTGAGCGAGGCCCAGTTCTGGTCGAAGAAGATGCCGTTTTCCAGCCGCATCGGATTGAACTCCTCGCGGCAGACGTCGTAGTAGCCCTTCGTTGTGGCCGGATCGCCTTCCAGCTTGCCGACCACGGTTCCCGCATGGATGTGATCGACGCCGGCAAGGCGCATCCACTTGGCGATGACGCGGAAGGAGACGCCGTGGCTCTTCTGCCGGGTGTAGGTCGAGTGGCCTGCGCGGTGCAGATGCAGAACCATGTCGTTCTTGCGCGCCCACTTCGCCATCGACTGGATGGCGGTGTAGCCGATCACGAGATCGATCATGACGATGCAGGAGCCGAGCTCCTTCGCCAGTTCCGCGCGCTCGTACATGTCCTCCATGGTGGCGGCGGTGACGTTGAGATAGGTTCCCTTGGCCTCGCCGGTCTCAGCCTGCGCCTTGTTGACCGCCTCCATGCAGTAGAGGAACCGGTCACGCCAATGCATAAAGGGCTGCGAGTTGATGTTCTCGTCGTCCTTGGTGAAGTCGAGCCCGCCCTTCAGCGCCTCGTAGACGACGCGGCCATAGTTGCGGCCCGAAAGGCCCAGCTTCGGCTTGACCGTCGCGCCGAGCAGCGGCCGGCCGAACTTGTCGAGGCGTTCGCGCTCCACCACGATGCCGGTCGCCGGGCCCTGGAAGGTCTTCACATAGGCCACCGGCAGGCGCATGTCCTCGAGCCGCAGCGCCTTCAGGGGCTTGAAGCCGAAGACGTTGCCGATGATCGACGCCGTCAGGTTGGCGATGGAGCCCGGCTCGAACAGGTCGAGGTCGTAGGCGATGTAGGCGAAGTACTGGCCCGGCGCGTTGGGAACCGGATCGACGCGGTAGGCCTTGGCGCGGTATTTCTCGCAGGCCGTCAGCCGGTCGGTCCACACCACCGTCCAGGTGGCCGTCGAGGATTCGCCCGCCACCGCCGCCGCCGCCTCGATCGGATCGACGCCATCTTGCGGCGTGATGCGGAAGAGGGAGATGATATCCGTGTCCTTCGGCTCGTAGTCGGGCTCCCAATAGCCCATCTTCTTGTATTGCATGACGCCGGCTTTGTAGCGCTCGGCTCCGGTGACGGTCTTTGTCGTGTCAGCCATGGCACTGGTCCTCTTCTTGTGTCGGTCGCTTGCTCAGGCGGCCTTGGCGGTTGCGATTTGCGGATCGAGCTGGCCGGCGGCATAGCGCTTTGCCATCTCGTCCAGGGGGATCACCTTGATCTTCGCGGCGCGGCCGGCGGTTCCGAAGCGCTCGAAGCGGTCGCGGCAGAGGTCGCGCAGCGCGTCCATCGCCGGCTTCATGAACTTGCGCGGGTCGAACTCGGCCGGGTTCTCCCTCGCGATGCGGCGGAACTGCCCGGTCATCGCCATGCGGCAGTCGGTGTCGATATTCACCTTGCGCACCCCGTGGCGGATGCCACGCTCGATCTCCTCGACCGGCACGCCGTAGGTCTGGGGCATCTCGCCGCCATGGCGGTTGATCACGTCCTGAAGCTCCTGCGGCACGGAGGAGGAGCCGTGCATGACGAGATGCGTGTCGGGCAGCTTCTCGTTGATCGACTCGATCACGTGCATGGCGAGGATGTCGCCGTCCGGCCGGCGCGTGAACTTGTAGGCGCCGTGCGAGGTGCCGCAGGCGATCGCCAGCGCGTCCACATGCGTCGCGGTGACGAAATCGACCGCCTGGTCGGGATCGGTGAGCAGCTGGTCGTGCGAGAGCTTGCCCTCCGCGCCGTGCCCGTCCTCGGCCTCGCTCTCTCCGGTCTCCAGCGAGCCGAGCACGCCCAGCTCGCCCTCGACCGAGGCGCCGACCCAGTGGGCCATCCGCGCCACGCGCCCGGTGATCTCGACATTGTAGTCGTAGCTCGCCGGCGTATTGGCGTCCGCCATCAGCGAGCCGTCCATCATCACCGAGGTGAAGCCGTGCCGGATGGCGGAAAGGCAGGTGGCGTCATCATTGCCATGGTCCTGATGCAGGCAGATGGGGATTGCCGGATACATCTCGGCGAGCGCGGCGATCATCCGCGAAAGCATGATGTCGCCGGCGTAGGAGCGCGCCCCGCGCGAGGCCTGCATGATGACCGGCGCGTCGCAGGCCCTGGCCGCCTCCATGATGGCGAGGCCCTGTTCCATGTTGTTGATGTTGAACGCCGGCACGCCGTAGCCGTGTTCGGCGGCGTGGTCGAGCAATTGTCTGAGCGTAATCAGCGCCACGGTCAGGCCTCCTCTGTCATCGCTTCGTTTGCGCCGCACGATGCGTGCATGCGGCCAGATCCATTCATCGCGGCACGAACCGCCGGTCCTGGACGAGCCGCAGGGCCGCCTCGGCCACGGCTGCCTCAGTGATGTTGAAATGCCGGTAGAGATCGGCCGCCGGCGCGCTGGCGCCGAAACCTTCCATGCCGATGAAGGCGCCGTTCTCGCCGATGATGCCGTCCCAGCCGAGCCGCGCGGCGGCCTCGACCGCGACGCGCGGCGCCGTGCCGAGCACG
>NZ_JBHSUM010000101.1:0-14802 GCF_042660605.1 Nitratireductor sp. GCM10026969 | reverse complement strand
CGCCAAGCGGCGCGCCGGGCGCGGTGGTGTGGCCGTGGCCGCGATGGTCGTGCGCATAGGCGGCGAAGCCGCGCTCGGCCAGGAAGTCCGCGAAGCGGGCATAGCGGCCGGCATGTTCGGCGAGGCCGTGATTGATCTGGACGACAGCGCGCGGCGTGCCCTGCGGGTGGCGTATGTAAAGCCGCAAGGTTGCACCGGTGGGTGTCTTAAGCGTCGTCGCGGTGTCAAAGCCCATTGCAAACCCCCGCCCGCATTGCTCCCCGGCGCCGTTTCGCCTACATAGCGGTCGACTTTCGAACGGTAGCGGTGAATCGTGAAGGCTCGGCCGCCGGAAATCGGCGCGCCCGCGTCGGTCACGGTTCACCGTTCACGCTTTACCCTATCATGACCACGGAGCGTTCATGGCACGTCAGTTCATCTACCACATGGCCGATCTCAGCAAGGCCTATGGCGCCAAGAAGGTTCTGGAGAACGTCAATCTCTCGTTCTATCCGGACGCCAAGATCGGCATCCTCGGCCCCAACGGCGCGGGCAAGTCCACCGTGCTGAGGATCATGGCCGGGCTCGACAAGGAATTCACGGGCGAGGCGTGGCTCGCCGAGGGCGCGACCTCCGGCTATCTGCCGCAGGAGCCGCAGCTCGACCCGGCACTCGACGTCATGGGCAACGTCATGGAGGGCGTGGCCGCCAAGAAGGCCGTCCTCGACCGCTACAACGAACTGATGATGAACTACTCGGACGAGACGGCCGAGGAGGCGGCCGAGCTGCAGGACAAGATCGACAGCCAGAACCTGTGGGATCTCGATTCCCAGGTCGAAATGGCCATGGAGGCACTGCGCTGCCCGCCGGGGGATGCCGACGTCACCAAGCTTTCGGGCGGCGAGAAGCGCCGTGTGGCTCTCTGCCAGCTTCTCTTGCGTCAGCCGGACCTGCTGCTCCTCGACGAGCCGACGAACCATCTCGACGCTGAGACGACGGCGTGGCTGGAAAAGCATTTGCGCGGGTATCCGGGCGCGGTGATGATCATCACCCACGACCGCTACTTCCTCGACAATGTGACGGGCTGGATCCTCGAACTCGACCGCGGGCGTGGCATTCCGTACGAAGGCAACTACACGGCCTATCTGGAGAAGAAGGCCAAACGCATGGAGCAGGAGGGCCGCGAGGAAGCCTCAAGGCTCAAGGCGCTGTCGCGCGAGCGCGAATGGATTTCGGCGAGCCCCAAGGCACGCCAGGCCAAATCCAAGGCGCGCATCCGCGCCTATGATGAATTGGTGCAGGCGGCAAACGACCGCCGGCCGGGCGACGCCCAGATCATCATTCCGTCGGGTGAGCGGCTCGGCAATCAGGTGATCGACGCCGAGGGGCTGACCAAGGGCTATGGCGACACCCTCCTGATCGACGATCTCTCCTTCAAGCTGCCGCCGGGCGGCATCGTCGGCGTGATCGGGCCGAACGGCGCCGGCAAGACGACGCTGTTCCGCATGCTCACGGGGCAGGAGGAGCCCGATGGCGGCGAGATCCTCATCGGCGAAACCGTCAAGCTCGGCTATGTCGATCAGAGCCGCGACACGCTCGATCCCAACAAGACCGTGTGGGAGGAGATTTCGGGCGGCAACGACATCATCAAGCTCGGCAGGCACGAGGTGAATTCCCGCGCCTACTGCTCGTCCTTCAACTTCAAGGGCGGCGACCAGCAGCAGAAGGTGGGCACGCTTTCTGGTGGGCAGCGCAACCGCGTGCACATGGCCAAGCTGCTCAAGGAAGGCGGCAACGTCATCCTGCTCGACGAGCCGACCAACGACCTGGACACCGAAACCTTGTCGGCGCTCGAGGACGCGCTCGAGAACTTCGCCGGCTGCGCCGTCATCATCAGCCACGACCGCATGTTCCTCGATCGGCTTGCGACGCACATCCTGGCATTCGAGGGCGACAGCCACGTGGAGTGGTTCGAGGGCAACTTCGAGGACTACGAGGCCGACAAGATCCGCCGACTGGGACCGGAGAGCGTGAATCCCAGGCGGGTGACCTACAAGCCGCTGACGCGGTAGGACTTGGCGCTATCGGTGATCTGAGCGCGTGTGTCCCGCTCCTGCGTCATGCGGGTGCGGCGGTTTTGCCGCCCCGCGTGAAACCAATGCCGCGCCCGGGCGTTCCTAGCCATATGGGAGGATTATGCGGGCTTATGGCAAAACGTGATTTGCAGAACTCAGGCGCGCTGTTGCGCTGCCGGGAGTTGGGGCGTCACCGTGCGCGCGATGGCGGCGGCGTGAACATGACCCGTAAACGAGGGACGCTGCACGGACGGGAGGACCCGGCCGGGAGTGACCGCTTCGGACTGTGTTCAAGGAAGCTAAATGGCGCGCTTTGAGGGGCTCCGCATCTTCGTTGTCGAGGACGAGGCGCTGGTGGCGATGAACCTGGAGATGATCCTGGAAGATCTGGGTTGCCACGTGGTCGGTCCGGCCATGCGGCTGGAGCGTGCCGAGGAAATGGTCAGGGATGGGCTTGCCGCGGACGCGGCGATCCTGGACGTCAATCTCGGCGGACGGGAGGTCTTTCCCGTGGCGGAGAGCCTGGCCGAGGCGGGCATGGCGCTTGTCTTCGCTACCGGATACGGCCTGTCCGGCATACCCGACACGTGGCATGGCCGGCCGATCCTCCAGAAGCCCTATACACAGGAGGATGTCGCCGCCTGCCTCACGCGCGCGCTGGAGGATGGATAAAGCCGGCACTATTCACCGCGCTCTCCAAGTCCGCCCGGAAGCCGGCGGGCCCGGACTGAAAATGGCGTCTTTCTGCGCTCCGTGCTCATGTACCCACATGTACACAGCGCTCCGGCACTCAAAAAATCTGGCTCTCCGTTGCGTGCAGAGAATTGCGCCGCATCCGCATTTCCTTATACATCCCGACGTAGTATCCATGTGCCGGGTGGGGCGGGGACTGTCGCTTCGTCAGCTCCGCGCAAGGGCACAAGGCAAAAGGCAGGCCGAACCATGCTACGGCGGATCAGCGAAGACGACGCGGCGGAACTCCATGTCGCGCCGGAGGCACGTATATCGGGCGGTGTGTGCATCGCCGGCCTCGGCGTGGAAATACCGCCGTCTTCCATTTCCAATGAAGAACTCGTCGACACCTTCAATCGGTGGGTTGAGGCGGAGAACCCGCGCCGGGCGGCACGCGGCGAACCGCCGCTGGCCTATTCCGACGCCGATTTCATCGTCCATGCCTCCGGCATCCGCAGCCGCCACGTCTATGAGCGCGAGGGCATTCTCGACCCCGAGCGCATGGCGCCGAAGATTCCCGCGCGCTCGGACGACGAACTTTCCGTCATGGCCGAGTTCGGGCTGGCGGCGGCGCAAAAGGCGCTGGCGCATGCGGGCATGTCCGGCTCCGACGTCGATCTCGTCATTTGTGCGGCCGCGCACCACCAGCGGCCCTATCCGGCCGTGGCGATCGAAATCCAGAAGGCGTTGGGCGCAGAAGGGGCCGCTTTCGACATGGGGCTGGGCTGCTCCTCCGCACTCGGCGGGTTGCATGTGGCGGCCAACCTCGTGCGCACGGGCGCGCACCGCCGGGTCCTGATCGTGACGCCGGAATTGATCACCGGCCACCTCAATTTCCGCGATCGGCAGACCCATTTCATTTTCGGGGACGCTTCCGTTGCCATGCTTGTCGAGTCGACTGGGGAGGGCCGGCAGCGGCCCGGCCGCTTCGAAGTCGTCGACACGCGCAGCTGGACCCGGTTCTCGAACAACATCCGCACCAATTTCGGTTTCTTGAGCCGGCTCGCGCAGGACGATCCTTCCATGCTCGCGATGGAAGGCAACATGATCCGCCAAGTGGGCAACAAGGTTTTCAAGGAAGTGACCGTCGCCGGCCACCAGTTCATCGTCGATTTCCTGGCCGAGCACGGCCACACCCCGCAAAGCATGCGCCGTTTCTGGCTGCACCAGGCCAACGCCCGCATGAATGCCATGATCCTCAAGCTCGCCTTCGGCGAGGAGGTCGGGCAGGATCGGGCGCCGATGGTTCTGGAGCGGCTGGGCAACACGGCCGCCGCGGGGGCGATCGTCGCGCTTGCGGAAAACCACCGTGACATGAAGGCGGGGGATTTCGGTCTCCTGTGCGCCTTCGGGGCCGGCTATTCGATCGGCGGCGCGCTTTTGCGGATGATGTAGGAAGATGACTGGGATGCTCGACCTGCCGAAGCCTGACCCGGAGATCGTGCCTGTCGCCAAGCTTTCGGCGCGCGCAGCCGGCCTTTATGTCGCCTCCGGCGACAATTTCCAGACCGGCGCGGCGGATGGGCTCGAATGTACGTTCGAGGGAATCGCCGGCGATCTGCACGCCGGCTTCACGCGCCGATCAGGCGGGCGCGAGCCGTGGTATCCGCGCGGCACCGAGATCCGCAACGAGCGCCAGATCTCCCTTGTGGCGCCAGATGAGCTTGCCGAGGTCGCGGGGCGCATGGGGATCGCTGAAATCCGCCCCGAATGGATCGGCGCCAACATGCTGATCGACGGGGTGCCGCGCCTTTCGCTCCTGCCGCCGGGCACACTTTTGTTCTTCAAGGGCGGGGCGACGCTCAGGATCGCCTTTCAGAACGGCCCGTGCGCCATCGCCGGGCGCGTCGTCGCCGAACAATCGGGCATGGCCGACCGGGAAACCGGCGCTCTGGAATTCGCCAAACGGGCGAAGAGGCTGCGCGGCGTCGTCGCCTGTGTGGAGAAGCCGGGGTGCATCGCAAAGGGCGAGGCAATTTCCCTGCGCATCCCGGAACAGTGGATCTATCGTTCGTAGCGCGGACGCGGCCGGTCTCTTCAGCCGCTTCCCTTCAGCGCTTCGAGCAACGGCCCGTCACCGCCCCAGACCGGGTCGGTCGGCGGAAAGGGGACGGCCGTGATCTGCCGGAGCGTGTCGTCGCTGAAGCCCTGCTCGGCGCGGACGACCGCATAGTTCTCCTGGCCGGGCGGATAGGCGCCGCAGATGCGGAAGTCGGACGTGGCGGAGACCTGCTTGTGACCGAAGCCGGGCGGCAGGATGGCGACGTCGCCGGCCTTGACCTCGACGTCCTCGCCCTGCGGGCCGCCCAGGACCAGCCTGGCCGCGCCGGAGGCAACCGCCAGCGTCTCGAAGGCGTCGGGGTGGAAATGGTGATAGTCGAACACGCGCCACGTCCAGGTGCCGCCCCAGCCGTTGGCTTCAAGCAGCGCCCGGACGGCCATGTCGTCATGTTGGCCGCCGAGTGCGCCTTTCGCCAGCACGGCGGGATGGCGCGCATTGTTTGGAACGCCGTTGCCGGGCCCAGCTTCGAGAATGCGGATCTCGACGGATCCGGCGGCTTGCGGCGTGACGGTCTGCGGCATCGCGGCCTCCAGCTTTTGGGCGTTCAGCCTTTCAAAGGCCGGCGCGCGCCGCAAGTTCCGGAAGGCGCAGCCCTCACGCCTTTCCGTAACCGCCCGCCGTCGGGGTGGTAACGATCACGGCCTCGCCGGCCTCGACGACGGTCTGATCGCAGCCTTGCAGCACTTCGACGCTGCCGTCCTTGCGGCGCACTTCCGTCTTCCCGGTCTGTCCGTCGCCGCCGCCTTCAATGCCGCGGGGCGGCACGGTGCGGTGGGAGGACAGGATGGCGCATTCCATCGTTTCCAGGAAGCGCAGCGTGCGGCGCGTTCCGTCGCCGGCGTGCCACTTGCCCCGGCCGCCGGAGCCTTCGCGGATATGGAAATCCTCGAGCAGCACGGGGAAGCGCAGTTCCAGCACTTCCGGATCCGTCAGGCGCGAGTTGGTCATGTGCGTGTGGACGCCGCTCGTGCCGTTGAAGCCGCGGCCGTCGTTCATGCGGCCGGCGGGCGAGCCGGAGCAGATCGTCTCGTAGTACTGATAGGTGTCGTTGCCGAAGGTCAGGTTGTTCATCGTGCCTTGCGCGTTGGCGAGCGCGCCCATGGCGGCGAAGACGGCGTTGGTGACGTGCTGCGAGGTCTCCACGTTGCCGGCCACGACGGCGGCCGGATAGGAGGGGCGCAGCATGCAGCCTTCCGGAATGACGACGTTGACCGGCCGGAGACCGCCGGCGTTCATGGGGATCGATCCCTCGACCATGACACGGAAGGCGTAGAGCACGGCGGCGCGCGCTACCGGTTCGGGCGCGTTGAAGTTGTTGTTCGTCACCGGCGAGGTGCCGGTGAAGTCCACCGTCGCCTCGCGCTTGTCGCGGTCGACGGAGATCTTCACCTTGATCACCTGTCCGGTATCGGTCGGATATTCGTATTCGGCCTCGTCCGGTAGGCGCTCCAGGATGCGGCGCACGCTCTCGGCGGCGTTGTCCTGCACATGGCCCATATAGGCCTCGACCACGTCGAGGCCGAAGGTCTCGACCATCTTGCGCAACTCCGCCACGCCCTTCTCGTTGGCGGCGATCTGCGCCTTGAGGTCGGCGATGTTCTGGTGCGGGCTGCGCGCGGGATAGGGGTGATCGGTGAGAAGCGTGTGCAACTCCTTCTCCCGGAAGTGGCCTTGGCTGACGAGCCGGAAGTTGTCGAACAGCACGCCTTCCTCGTCCACCGTGGTGGCCAGCGGCGTCATGGAGCCGGGTGCGGTACCGCCGACATCGGCATGATGGCCGCGCGAGGCCGTGTAGAAGAGGATGTTCTCGCCCTGCGTGTCGAAGACCGGGGTGATCACGGTGATATCCGGCAGATGGGTGCCGCCGTTATAGGGGGCGTTGAGGGCGAAGACGTCGCCGGGGTGGATGTCGCCTTCGTTGAGGTGGATGATGGTCTCCACTGAATGGCCCATCGAACCCAGGTGCACCGGCATGTGCGGGGCGTTCGCCACCAGGGCGCCGTTGCGGTCGAAGACGGCGCAGGAGAAGTCGTGCCGCTCCTTGATGTTGACGGAGGAGGCGGTGTTCTGCAGCGTCACGCCCATCTGCTCGGCGATGGCCATGAAGAGGTTGTTGAAGACCTCCAGCATCACCGGGTCGGCCTCGGTGCCGATCGCGGCAAGGCGCGGCTTCTTCTCCACGCGGCGCATGAGCACATGGTTGCGGGCGGTGATTTCGGCCTCCCAACCCGGCTCGACCATGATGGTCTGGTTGTCCTCGACAATCAGGGCCGGGCCCTTGATGCGGTTGCCGGGACCGATTGCCGAACGGGTGAAGATGCCGGCCTCGCGCCATTCGCCCGCGCAGAAGACGGGCCGCATGGTCCGCGGCTCGGGCAAATTGTCGTTGACGGGCAGGTGCGGCTCTTCCGGTCCGGCCGAGCGTGCATCGACACCTTCCACGTTGACGGCTTCGACAATGCACGGCTTGTCGTCATAGACGAAACCGAACTGCCCCTTGTGCGCGGCCTCGAAGGCGCTTTTCGCGGCGCCGACCGAGCGCGCGTCGAAGGGGACGGTGAGCGTGGTGTCGGTGCCCTCGTAACGGACTTCAAGGCGCAGGCGCCAGTCAATGCCCTCGTCGGCGACCCCCTGCCGGCGCAACTCCTCGAGCACCTCGCCGCGCAGTTCCTCGACGAGGCCCTCGATCGCCGGCAGGGCGGCATCGGAAAGCGGCTTTATGAGCGCCTTCTGGCGCGAGGCCGAGACCGTCGCCAGGCCGATGCCATAGGCCGACAGAAGGCCGGAGAGCGGATGGATGAGGACGGATTCCATGCCCAGCGCGTCGGCCACAAGGCAGGCGTGCTGGCCGCCGGCGCCGCCGAAGCAGTTCAAGAGGTAGCGGGTGACGTCGTGACCGCGCTGGACGGAGATCTTCTTGATGGCGTTGGCCATGTTCTCGACGGCGATGGTGATGAAGCCTTCGGCCACCGATTCGGGACTGCGGCCTTCACCGACCCGTCCGGCAAGGGCGGCGAAACGCTCGCGTACCGTTTCCGCGTCGAGCGGCCGGTCCTGACCGGGGCCGAAGATGGCGGGGAAGAAGTCCGGTTGCAGCTTGCCCAGCATGAGGTTCGCGTCGGTGACGGCAAGCGGTCCGCCGCGGCGGTAGCATGCCGGTCCCGGATTGGCTCCGGCCGAATCGGGCCCCACCTTCAACCGCCCGTCCTCGAAGTGAAGAACCGATCCGCCGCCGGCGGCCACCGTGTGGATGCGCATCATCGGCGCGCGGATGCGCACGCCGGCCACCTCGGTGTCGAAGGCGCGCTCGTATTCGCCCTCGTAGTGGGCGACATCGGTCGACGTGCCGCCCATGTCGAAGCCGATCACTTGCTCGAAACCGGCGCTGCGGGCCGTCTCCACCATGCCGACGACGCCGCCGGCCGGGCCGGAAAGGATGGCGTCCTTGCCCTGGAACATGTCGGCCGCGGTCAGCCCCCCGGAGGACATCATGAATTTGAGTCGCGGGCGGTCGTCCGCGCTTTCGTCGATGCCGAGCTCTTCGGCGACCTGCCGCACGTAGCGGGCGAGAATGGGGGAGAGGTAGGCGTCCACCACGGTGGTGTCGCCGCGCCCGACGAGCTTGATCAAGGGCGAGGTTTCGTGGCTTGCCGAGACCTGCGCGAAGCCGAGTTCGCGCGCGAGCGCAGCCGCCTCCTTCTCGTGCGCGGGGTATTTCCAGGCATGCATGAAGACGATCGCCACCGCCTCGATCCCGTCGCGCCGGGCGGCTTCCATGGCGCCGCGCACGGAGTCGAGATCGAGCGCCGTCTCCACCGTGCCGTCGACGCGCATGCGTTCCGGCACCTCGACGACGCGTTCGTAAAGCTGCTCGGGCAGGACGATCTCCTTGGCGAAGATATCCGGCCGCGCCTGGTAGGCGATCCTGAGCGCATCGCGGAAGCCTCGCGTGATCAGGAGGAGGACGCGGTCGCCCTTGCGCTCCAAAAGCGCGTTCGTGGCGACCGTGGTGCCCATCTTCACCTCGCCGATCCGGCTTGAGGGAACGGGCGCGCCCGGGGCGACGCCGAGCAGGTCGCGAATGCCCTGAATGCCGGCATCGCGATAGGCTTCCGGGTTGTCCGACAAGAGCTTGCGCGCGTGGAGCGCGCCTTGCGGATCGCGTCCGATCACGTCGGTGAAGGTGCCGCCGCGGTCGATCCAGAAGTCCCACTTGTCGGAGGTCATGCGCCGCTCCACTCCATGCGTTCCAAACCGGCTTCAGGCAAAGCACGACAGTGATAAAACGTCAATAAATTATTGACATTTTCTATCACTGTGCAAGGGTTCACGGTATGCGATCGGTTTGAGGTATCCATGACTGAGCAAGAGAAGTCCATCGGTCCCGTCGTGGCGGCGGAGCATCTTGCCGCCGGCGCCATGCCCGCGCTGTCCGAGATCGAGTTCGCGATGACGTTGATGCACCACTCCTTCCAGCGCTGGATGGTGCGCTGCATGACGGCGGCCGGGGTGCCGGGCCTGCAGCCCGTGGCCGTGCACCTTCTGCACGCGGTGGCCCACCGGGGGCGGGCGAAGACGCTCTCGGAGCTTTGCATGATGTTCAACATAGAGGACACCCATGTGGTGACCTATGCCGTCAAGAAGCTCGCGGCTCTCGGACTGGTGAAGAGCAGCCGGCGCGGCAAGGAGAAGACCATCGAGGCGACCGAGAAGGGCCTTGAGGCCTGCCGCCGCTACCATCAGGTGCGCGAGGCGCTGCTGGTGGACAGCATCAAGCGGCTGAAGCTGGACGAGGAGGCCCTGTCCAACATCGCCGCGACGATGCGCACCATCTCCGGCCAGTACGACCAGGCGGCGCGCAGCGCGGCGATCCTGTGAGACCGCAAAGCCGGTATCGTTCGAGCCGGTAATGTAAATGACGGTCATCCAATGTGAGGAAACTCAAGAGGCTGGTGCGCATTCTCCGTCCGGCTGCCCGTCTGAGGGCGTCGTCAAAAGGAGGTACGCAATGAGCAAGTTTCTCACCGGTCTCGTGTCTGCGGCTGCGCTTTTCGGGCTTGCGGCCTGCGGTGACGCGGACGAAACCACGACACAGAGTGTCGAACCCGATCCCAGCGAGCAAACGGCCCCGTTGGATGAGCCGGCGACCGGCGCCGACGATACCACGACCCAGGGCCTCGAACCCGACACCGGGGGAGACACGACGAACCAGTAAGCGTCGCACGGACGCTTTTGCAGGCCTCAACAGCACATGCGGAGCAGTGCCGCGCCTTAAGCGCAGAAACACTGGGTCTGCACGTACCGGAAAAAGCTTGTCCTGACCCGCGGGGAGCGCGGTTGTCGTTTCCCGTGGGTGCCCGGTATAGCGAAAATCCGGCCTCGCATTGGGCATCGAATGGCATTAGAAGTGCCTTCGATGTCGACCTTCGCCCGCCTTTCCGATCTTTTCGTGCGCCTGTCCGGCAGCGCACTGACGGCCCTGGTGGATGCGGTGCGCACGGTCTTCGGCGGCGATCCGCAGCTCAGGCGCCAGGTCGCCTTCTCCATTGCCCTCATCGCGCTTTCGGCCAAGATGGCCAAGGCGGACGGTGTGGTGACGCAAGCGGAGGTACGTGCGTTTCACGAGATCTTTTCGGTGCCGCGCGAGGAACTGCGCAACGTCGCCCGTCTTTACGATCTCGCCAAGAAGGACGTGGCCGGCTTCGAGGCCTATGCCCGGCAGATGGCGGGCCTGTGCGGTTCGGGCGTGCCGAACTGCGCCATGCTCGAGGATATTCTCGATGGCCTGTTTCACATCGCCAAGGCCGACGGGGTCCTCCATGAGCGCGAGGAGGCCTTTCTGGCGCGCGTCGCCGAAATCTTTGCGATCGACGAGCACGAGTTCGCGCAAATCCGCGCGCGCCACGTCGGACCCGGCAAGGCGGATCCGTATGTGGTTCTGGGCCTGCCGCGCGAGGCGTCCTTCCAGGACATCAGGCGCCGCTACCGGCAGCTCGTGGCCGAGAACCATCCCGACCGCATGATCGCTCGCGGCGTGCCGGAGGAGTTCGTCGCCATCGCCAACAGCCGTCTGGCGGCGCTCAACGTCGCCTATGAGCAGTTGACCAAGAGCCGGCGGTCGGCATGAACCCCTTTGCCGCCGAGTATGCGCGGGCGCGGGTGGACCCCTCGCCCAATTGCGGTAAGCGTCGCGGTGGGGTGAGGCCGGATGCGCTTATCCTCCACTACACCGGCATGGAAAGCGCAGAGGCGGCGCAGAAGCGGCTGTGCGCTCCGGATTCAGAGGTTTCGGCGCACTACCTGGTCCATGAGGACGGGGATGTCGTGCAGATGGTGCGCGAAGAGGCGCGTGCCTGGCATGCAGGCCGCTCCAGCTGGCAGGGCGTCGAGGACGTCAACTCCTTTTCGATCGGGATCGAGATCGTCAATCCCGGCCATGGCGGAGGCTACCCGGATTTTCCGGATCCCCAGATCGAGGCGTTGATCGCGCTGTGCCGTGACGTGTGCCGGCGCCGCGCCATCCCGCCGCAAAGGGTGCTGGGCCACTCGGACGTGGCGCCCGGCCGCAAGGTCGACCCGGGCGAAAAGTTTCCCTGGGACCGCCTGGCGCGCGAAGGGGTCGGCCATTACGTGCCCCCGGCGCCGCCGTGTGCGGGGAAGGCTCTTGCCGACGGCGATGCGGGCCAAGCCGTGGCGGAACTGCAGGCCATGCTTGCGGCATATGGCTACGGCCTCGATGAGACCGGCGTCTATGACGGACGGACCGCCGTGGTCGTCTCTGCCTTCCAGCGCCATTTCCGGCCCTCGCGGATCGACGGCGTGGCCGACCCGTCAACGCGCGACACGCTCGCCCGGCTGATCGCTGCTCTCCCATAGATACCGGGCTGTTCCCCCTAACTGTTTCAAACTGTAACTATTTATTACCCCATAGGCCGTTTTTGGCTCAACTTCGCCTGCAAAGACCCGCCCGAACCGGGCCGGCCCCTTCGGCCCCAAGTCAAGGTAAGCCGCAATTCCGCGGCAGAAAAAACGGATAATGATGCAGGTCAAGATTTTGATTGCTGCGGCGATCGCCGTTGGGGCGATGACGGCCGTTTCCAATGCTCAGGACAATTCTTCCAAGGCGCCCTCCGATACATCGGTGAAAGCGGATGTCGAGGAGGCAAAGACAGAAACCCTCGGCGATCTGATGAAACGCGTGTTGCGGGCCGGCGACGCCACTGCCCACCTCACGACCGGCAGCATTCGCAAAGGAGCGTCTCGAAAGGAGGCGGAGACCGACGGACAGCCGAAGGCCGACGGACAGGCGAAGGCCGACACGTCGGACAACGCCCGCCCCTATCACGATATCGTTTCGCGTTATGCCAGCGAATACGGCGTGCCGGTCAACCTGGCGCATGCCGTCATCGCCATCGAGAGCAACTACCGCGCTTCCGCCCGCGGCCGGGCCGGCGAGGTCGGTCTCATGCAGATCAAGCCGTCGACGGCGCGCGGCATGGGCTATGGCGGCTCGGTGAAGGGGCTCTACGATCCCGACACGAACATCCGCTTCGGCATGAAATACCTGGCCAAGGCCTATCAGCTCGGCAACGGCAGCACCTGCGGCGCCATCCTTCGCTACAATGCCGGCCACGGCGCCCGCCGCATGAACGCGATTTCCTCGGCTTATTGCAACAAGGTCAAGAGCCTGCTGGGGACGAGCTGATCGAGCAGCGGCAGGCATTGCCTTTCGCATCGCGAATCCCTTTATAGGGAGGGACCAGCCGGTCGGACGGCCGCACGCGCAAGCGCTCGAAAGGGCAGCGCGTGAGGAAAGTCCGGGCTCCACGGAAACACGGTGCCGGGTAATGCCCGGCGGGGGTGACCCCAGGGAAAGTGCCACAGAAAGCAGACCGCCCCGCCCTTGTGTGGCCTCGCCAGAGGCCGAAATGCGGGCGGGGTAAGGGTGAAAGGGTGGGGTAAAAGCCCACCGCGCGCCTGGCAACAGGCGTGGCACGGTAAACCCCACCGGGAGCAAGACCGAATAGGAACGGCGTGAAGGGCAACCTTCAGGGGCAGTTTCCGTCCCGACCGTTCGGGTAGGTTGCTTGAGGCCGGCGGCGACGCCGGTCCCAGAGGAATGGCCGTCACGTTGCATCGCTTCCGGGCGGTGCGGCCATACAGAACCCGGCTTACAGACCGGCTGGTCCTACTTTTCCAATCGTTTGCAGTCGTTTCCTGCCTTTTCGATTCAGGCTGCCGCCGGTGGTTCTTCCGTCGATGAGAAGCCGGCTGCCTTCCCTTTTTGCGGGCGGCGAACCGTTCTGCGGGCACCGGCGAATGCGGGAAGCAACAGTAAATGCCACCGTAAGGCTAACCCTTCGTTAGGCTTAACGCGGGATAAAGAGATGATGCCTTGCAAGTCCATGGAATCCGGCGGGAATCCGCGGCTTGTGTTCCTTGTTCCCGTTGACGCCCATATTTGCCCATGTTATCCCATCAAATCAGCCAGGTTATCGTTTCAGTAGGGAGTTCAGGGGCTGTGCTGCCGGACGGGTCCGGCGGCGCGATGCAGTGCTGCGCCCCTGTCGGGGGCGGGGATCGTGTCGAGGAGCCGCGCACGGGCGCGGTCGGAGAAATGCAGAGGGGCAAGGCGCCACGAATGGCCGCCGCGGATCATGGATCGGTTTCTATCCAATGCGGTCAACAGGATCGACTCGAAGGGACGGGTGTCGGTGCCCGCGCACTTCCGGTCGGTTGTGCAGAGGCGCGGCTTCTCCGATCTCTATGCCTTGAGGGCGCTCGACGTGCCGGCGATGGATGTCGGCGGGCCGGATCTCCTGGATCGTTACGAGCAGCGCATCGCGGTGGAGGATCCCTTCCTTCAGACGGCGGACGACATGTCCTTCTTCGTGCATGGGGACGGCAGTTTCCTGAAGCTCGACCAGGACGGGCGCATCACGATCAGCGACTTCGTGCGCGAGCATACGGGGATCACCTCGCAGGTCGCCTTTGTCGGGCGCGGGCTCTTCTTTCAGATGTGGGAGCCGGAACGCCTGCGCGTCCACGGGGAAGAGGTGCGCGCGCGGCTTCTCAAATTACGGCAGCGGGCCTCGCGCGCCCGCGTCGCGGAAACGGAATGATGGCGGGCCCCGGCGGCGAAAGCCCGGCCGGTGGCGGACCGGCCCGCCACATTCCGGTTCTCCTGGACGCCGTGATCGCGGCGCTCGAACCGGCGCCGGGAAAGGTGATCCTCGACGGTACCTTCGGAGCGGGCGGCTATGCGCGGGCGCTTCTGGAGAGCGGCGCCGACGTGGTGGCGATCGATCGCGACCCGGAGGCGATTGCCGCAGGCAGGCGGCTTGCAGAACAGTTTCCCGACAGATTGCGGCTCACAGAGGGGCGCTTCTCGCAGATGGAGGCGATTGCCGGCGGTGCGGTCGACGGCGTGGTGCTCGACGTCGGTGTCTCCTCCATGCAGCTCGACGAGGCCGAGCGCGGCTTCTCCTTCCGCATGGAAGGGCCGCTCGACATGCGCATGGGCAGGCAGGGGCCGAGCGCGGCGGATGTGGTGAACCGGCTGAAGGCGGCGGATCTGGCGCGCATCTTCGGACTTCTGGGCGAGGAGCGCCATGCCGGCCGCGTCGGCCGTGCCGTCGAGCGGCGGCGCGCCGAGACCCCGTTCGAGACGACGCGCGACCTCGCCGAAGTCGTTGAGCGGACGGTCGGGCGCAAGCCGGCCGACAAGATCCATCCCGCAACGCGCGTGTTTCAGGCGTTGCGCATCTTCGTCAATGACGAACTCGGCGAACTTGCACGGGCGCTCTTTGCGGCCGAGCACATCCTCAAACCTGGTGGCGTGCTGGCCGTCGTTACCTTCCATTCGCTGGAGGACCGGATCGTCAAGCGTTTCCTCGCGGCCCGTTCGGGCGCGCAGGCCGGCTCGCGCCATCTGCCCGAGGCGGCGCCGCCGCA
>NZ_JBHSUM010000100.1:0-14867 GCF_042660605.1 Nitratireductor sp. GCM10026969 | reverse complement strand
GCCGACCGCGCGGCGCGCGCGCGCCGCTTTTACGAACCGTTCCGCGCCGCCCTTGCCGCCTGCCTCGACACGAAGATCGCGGCCGGCCAGGCTCCGGTCCTCGTCACCGTCCATTCCTTCACGCCGGTCTATTTCGGCGTTTGCCGCGAGGTCGAGATCGGCATCCTGCACGACCGCGACTGCCGGCTTGCCGATGCACTGCTGGCGTCCATGCGGGGCGAGGATGGATGGATCGTGCGGCGCAACGAGCCTTACGGGCCCCAGGACGGTGTCACCCACACGCTGGCCGCCCAGGCACTGCCGCGGCGGCTTCTCAACGTCATGCTCGAGATCCGCAACGATCTGATCGCCGATGGCAACGGGCAGGAAAATATGGCCGCGTTCCTGGCGCGGCATCTGGAGCGGGCGCTTGCCGCGCCGGCACGGGAAATGGTGGCGAAATGAGAGCACGATGTCCCAGGCCGACCGCATGACCCGAGCAGATAGAAGGGCGTTCCTTCCCGGGCTGGTGCGCGGCTATGTCCGCTGGATCGACCGAGTGAACCGCGTTGTCGGTCTCTTCGCCATGTATCTCGTCGTGGCGATGATCGGCATCCTGCTCTATTCGTCCATCATGAAGGCGGTCGCCATACCGCCGCTCTGGACGCTGGAGATGGCCCAGTTCGTCATGGCCGCCTATTACATGCTGGGCGGCGGCTGGTCGCTTCAGCACGACTCGCACGTGCGCATGGATCTCATCTATTCGCTCTGGTCTCCGCGCCGGCGCGCCATGGTCGACTGCGTCACCATTCTGTTCCTGATCTTCTATCTCGGCGTGCTGCTCTATGGCGGCTTCTCCTCGACCGCCTATGCCATCCGCTACGGCGAGACGAGCTACTCCTCCTGGGCGCCTTACATGGCGCCGATCAAGATCGTCATGTGCATCGGCGTGGCGCTGATGCTTCTTCAGGCTTTCGCCCAGTTCTTCCGTGATCTGGCGCTGGCGCTCGGGGAGGAACTGCCGTGAGCTATGAGATGACGGCTGTTCTCATGTTTTCGGGCATGATGGGCCTGCTGCTTACGGGCCAGCGCGTCTTCGGTGCCATCGGCTTCGTCGCCGTTGTCTTCGCGCTCATGCTGTGGGGCACGGGCGGCTCGGAGATCGCCTTCTCCTCGGCCATGAAGCTGATGAAGTGGTATGCGCTGCTCACGCTGCCGCTCTTCATCTATATGGGCTACATGCTGTCGGAGTCGGGCATCGCCGACGATCTCTACAAGATGTTCCACGTCTGGTTCGGCCCCGTGCGCGGCGGGCTCGCCATCGGCACAATCGCGCTGATGGTGGTCATCTCCGCCATGAACGGGCTTTCCGTCGCCGGCATGGCCATCGGTGCGACCATTGCCCTGCCGGAGCTTCTGCGCCGCGGTTACGACAAGGTGATGGTGACCGGTGTCATCCAGGCCGGTTCGTCGCTGGGCATCCTGGTGCCGCCGAGCGTGGTGCTCGTTCTTTATGCCATGATCGCCCGTCAGCCGGTGGGGCAGCTCTGGCTGGCAGGCGTTTTCCCCGGCCTCATGATGGCGGGACTGTTCATCCTCTATATCGCGATCCGCTGCTGGGCGCAGCCGAAGCTCGGGCCCGTTCTGCCCGCCGAGGAACGCCGCGTGCCATGGAGCGAGAAGCTCGCCTTGCTTTCGGCCGGCATCCTGCCTTTCTTTATCTTCATGGCCATGACCGGCCTCTTCGTCATGGGCTATACGAGCCTGGTCGAAAGCTCCGCCATCGGCGCGGTCTCCGCCACCATCGCCGCCGCCCTGCGCCGCCGGCTCACCTGGCAGGTCTTCCACACGACCGTGAAGAAGACGCTGTCGATCTCCTGCATGTTCATGTGGATCATCGTCGCCGCGCTGTGCTTCGGCGCCGTCTTCGACGGGCTGGGCGCCGTCAGGGCGATCGAGGGCTTCTTCCTCGACCGGCTTGGCCTGTCGCCCTGGGAGGTGCTGATCCTGATGCAGCTTTCCTATCTGATCATGGGCATGTTCCTGGACGACACGGCGATGCTGGTGATCGTGGCGCCGCTCTACATCCCGCTCGTCGACGCGCTCGGCTTCGACTTGATCTGGTACGGCGTGCTTTACACCATCACCTGCCAGATCGCCTACATGACCCCGCCTTTCGGCTATAATCTGTTCCTCATGCGCGCCATGGCTCCCCCGGAGGTGAGTCTGGGCGACATATACCGGTCCATCATCCCCTTCGTCGTGGTGATGGTCCTGGCGCTGGCCACCGTCATGATCTTCCCGCAGATCGCGCTCTGGCTGCCCCAGCACTACTACATCCGTTGAAGGAGGCACGGAATGGAGGAGGCAAGAACAAGAAGATGAAACGCAAACAGACACCAACCAGAGGAGAACAGGACATGCAGAACCGAAGGCAATTCCTGACCAAGGCCGGGCTGGCGACGGCCGCAGCAAGCTCCGCCACGCTTGCCGCACCTTATGTGAAGGCCCAGTCGCCCATCCGCTGGCGCATGCAGACCTATGCCGGCCCCGCGCTTGCCGAGCACGTCGTCGTGCCCGCCATCGACGCCTTCAACAAGGCCGCCAACGGCGAGATGGAGATAGAGCTTTACTTCGCCGATCAGCTCGTGCCGACGGGCGAGCTCTTCCGCGCCATGCAGAACGGCACCATCGACGCCGTGCAGTCGGACGACGATTCCATGGCGGCACCCGTGGATGTCTCCGTCTTCGGCGGCTACTTCCCCTTTGCCACGCGCTATTCGCTCGACGTGCCGGCGCTGTTCTACAAGCACGGGCTCGCCGAGATCTGGCAGGAGGCCTATGGCGAGGTGGAGAACGTCACCTGGCTGTCGGCCGGCGCCTGGGATCCCTGCCATTTCAACACCAAGGATCCGATCAACAGCCTGGCCGACCTCGAGGGCAAGCGCGTCTTTACCTTTCCGACGGCCGGCCGGTTTCTCTCGCGCTTCGGCGTCGTGCCGGTGACGCTGCCGTGGGAGGACGTCGAGGTGGCGGTGCAGACCGGCGAACTCGACGGCATCGCCTGGTCCGGCATCACCGAGGACTATACGGTCGGCTGGGCCGACGTGACGCCCTATTTCCTCACCAACAACATCTGCGGCGCGTGGATCGGCCACTTCTTTGCCAATTCGGAGCGCTGGAATGAGGTGCCGGAGCACCTCCAGACGCTCTTCCGCCTGGCGACCGATTCCTCGCACTACTACCGCCAGCACTGGTACTGGGCCGGCGAGGCGGATCTGCGCGTCAATGGTGAGAAGATGCAGCTCACCACCATTCCCGACGCGGAGTGGGAGACGGTCGAGGCCGAAGCCGAGAACTTCTGGGACGAGATCGCCGCCGAGGGCGGCCGCCGCGAGCGCGTGGTGCAGATCCTGCGCAATTATCGCGCCCTGATGCGCGAGGCCGGCCCGCCCTACCGCTACGGCTGATCGGACGCACGTACCCGGCCCCGGGATTCGTCCCGGGGCCGCCGGCCAATGACATAGGAATGAGCTGAATGGCGGGAAAACTGACACTGCAGGAGTTGCGGGCGCTGGCCGGCAAGGGCGAGATCGACACGGTGCTGGTTGCCCTCATTGACATGCAGGGCCGCCTGATGGGCAAGCGTTGCCATGTCGATTTCTTCCTCGAAAGCGCCTTCGAGGAGACCCACAGCTGCAATTACCTGCTGGCCACCGACCTCGAAATGTACACGGTGGAGGGCTACCGCGCGACGAGCTGGGAGGCGGGCTATGGCGACTACACCATGAAGCCGGACCTCTCCACGCTGCGCCGCATTCCCTGGCTCGAGGGAACGGCGCTGGTGATCTGCGACGTGCTCGACCACCACACCCATGCCGAGGTGCCGCATTCCCCGCGCGCGGTGCTCAAGCGGCAGGTCGCAAGGCTGAAAGAGAAAAGCATGCAGGCCATGATGGCCTCGGAGCTGGAGTTCTTCCTGTTCCACGATTCCTTCGAGGAAGCCGAGGCCAAGGACTATCGCGGCCTCAAGCGCATCAGCGCCTATAACGAGGACTACCACATCTTCCAGACTACCAAGGAAGAGGGCGTGATGCGGGCGATCCGCAACGGGCTCAATGGCGCCGACGTGCCGGTGGAGAATTCCAAGGGCGAGGCCGATGCCGGCCAGGCAGAGATCAATGTCCGCTACACGGACGCCCTCACCATGGCCGACCGCCACGCCATCGTGAAGAACGGCTGCAAGGAGATCGCCTGGCAGCACGGCCGAGCCATCAGCTTCATGGCCAAGTGGGACAATGCCGCCGCCGGCAATTCCTCCCACGTCCACCAGTCGCTCTGGACGCCCGAAGGCGAGCCGCTCTTTTATGACGCGAAGGCCGAGCACGGCATGTCGGAGCTGATGCGGCACTACATGGCCGGCCTTCTCGCCCATGCCGGCGAGATCACCTATTTCCTGGCGCCGCACATCAATTCCTACAAGCGCTTCGCTGCCGGCACCTTCGCGCCCACCAAGGCGATCTGGTCCATGGACAACCGCACCGCCGGCTACCGCGTGTGCGGCGCCGACACGAAGGCCGTGCGCGTCGAATGCCGTGTGGGTGGCGCCGACCTCACGCCGCACCTCGCCTTTGCGGCGCTGATCGCCGCCGGCCTCGACGGCATCGAGAACAAGCTGGCGCTGGAGCCCGCCTTCGTCGGCGACGCCTATCACGGCAAAGATGTGCGCGAGATCCCGCACACCCTGCGCGAGGCCACCGCCGCGCTCGACGGATCGGAAATGCTGCGCAAGGCGTTCGGTGACGAGGTGATCGACCACTATGTGCACGCGGCGCGGTGGGAGCAGGAGGAGTTCGACCGCCGGGTGACCGACTGGGAGGTCAGGCGCGGATTTGAAAGAGCGTAACATGACAAACACACTGAAGTGCATCTCGCCCGTCGACGGCTCGGTCTATGCCGAGCGTCCCGTGATGGCCGCCGACGATGCGGCGCGGCTGATCGGTCGCGCTCGCGAGGCTCAGAAAGCCTGGGCGCACCGGCCGCTGGAGGAGCGCATAGCGCTGGTCAAGGCCGGGATCGCCCGTCTCAACGAGATGAAAGACGAGGTGGTGCCGGAGCTTGCCTGGCAGATGGGCCGGCCCGTGCGCTATGGTGGCGAGTACGGCGGTCTCAACGAGCGCGCCGACTATATGGCTGAAATCGCTGCCCGCGCGCTCGCCCCCATCGAGATCGAGGACTCCGACCTCTTCAGCCGCGCCATCCGCCGTGAGCCGCATGGCGTGGTGCTGGTCATCGCGCCGTGGAACTACCCCTACATGACGGCGATCAACACGGTTGTGCCGGCGCTGATCGCCGGCAATGCGGTGGCGCTCAAGCATGCCACGCAGACCTTGCTCGTCGGCGAGCGCATCGTCCGCGCCTTCCATGAGGCGGGCGTGCCGCAGGAGATCTTCGTCAACCTGTTCCTCGACCATGCCGGCACCGAGGAGCTGATCTCCGGCGGCCGGTTCAACTTCGTCAATTTCACCGGTTCGGTCGGCGGCGGCCAGGCCATCGAGCGGGCCGCGGCGGGCACCTTCACCGGGCTCGGGCTGGAGCTCGGCGGCAAGGATCCGGCCTATGTGATGGAGGATGCCGACATCGATTGGGCCGTCGACGGCCTGATGGACGGTGCCATGTTCAACGCCGGCCAGTGCTGCTGCGGCATCGAGCGGCTCTATGTCGCCGAACCCCTTTTTGACGACTTCGTGGAAAAGGCGGTCGCCTGGGTGGAGAAGCTGAAGCTCGGCAACCCGCTCGAGGAGGCGACCACCCTCGGCCCCATGGCCAACCGGCGCTTCGCCGAGGTGGTGCACGGGCAGACGGAGGACGCAGTGGCACAGGGCGCCCGCGCGCTCATCGACGCCAAGCTTTTCCCGCAGGACGACGGCGGCACCTATCTGATGCCGCAGGTCCTCGTCGGCGTGAACCACCAGATGCGCGTCATGCGTGAGGAGAGCTTCGGCCCCGTCGTCGGCATCATGGCCGTCAGGGACGACGAGGAGGCGCTGACGCTGATGAACGACAGCCTCTACGGGCTCACCGCCTCGCTGTGGACCGCCGATCCGGACCGCGCCATGCGGCTCGGCGAACGGATCGAGACCGGCACCGTCTTCATGAACCGCGCCGACTACCTCGACCCGGCACTGTGCTGGACCGGCTGCAAGGCGACCGGCCGTGGCGGCGCGCTGTCGGAGATCGGCTACCACAACCTCACCCGCCCCAAATCCTATCACCTGAGGAAGCGTAAAGCATGAGTCTCACCGCCAACTGGTCCTATCCGACATCAGTCCGTTTCGGCGCGGGGCGCATCAGCGAGCTGGCGGAGGCCTGCAAGGCGGCGGGCATGACGCGTCCTCTGCTGGTGACGGATCGCGGGCTTGCCCCGCTGCCGATCACGACGAAGGCGCTCGATCTCCTGGACGCGGCGGGCCTCGGCCGGGCGGTCTTCGCTGAGGTCGATCCGAACCCGAACGAGAAGAACCTCGCCGCTGGCATCGAGGCCTTCAAGGAAGGCGGCCACGACGGCGTGGTGGCCTTCGGCGGCGGCTCCGGCCTCGATCTCGGCAAGCTTGTCGCGTTCATGGCGGGCCAGACGCTGCCCGTCTGGGAGTTCGAGGATATCGGCGACCTGTGGATGCGGGCGGACAGCGCGGCAATTGCCCCCATCGTCGCCGTGCCCACCACCGCCGGCACCGGCTCCGAGGTCGGCCGCGCCGGTGTGCTGACCAATTCCGAAACCCATGTGAAGAAGATCATCTTCCATCCGAAGATGCTTCCGGCGATCACCATCTGCGACCCCGAACTGACCGTCGGCATGCCCATGGCTATCACCGTGGGCACCGGCATGGACGCCTTCGCCCACTGTCTCGAGGCCTACTGCGCGCCGTCCTACCACCCGATGAGCCACGGCATCGCGCTCGAGGGCATGCGGCTCGTCAGGGAGAACCTGCCGACGGTGGCAGCCACCCCTGACGACATCGAGGCGCGCGGCCACATGATGTCGGCGGCCGCCATGGGCGCGGTCGCCTTCCAGAAGGGGCTCGGCGCCATCCATTCGTTGTCGCATCCCGTCGGCGCGCTTTACAACACGCATCACGGCATGACGAACGCCGTCGTCATGCCCGCGGTGCTTCGCTTTAACCGCCCAGCCATCAAGGCGCGCATGGCTCAGGCCGCCGCTTACATGGGCATTTCCGGCGGCTTCGACGGCTTCTGTGATTTTGTCCTGAAGCTGCGCGCGGAACTCGGCGTGCCGGAGAGGCTGTCCGAGCTTGGCGTGGCGACCGACCGCATCGATGAAATGGTGGAGATGGCGCTGCAGGATCCCACGGCCGGCGGGAACCCTGTCAAGCTGGACAGGGAAAATACGCGAGCCTTGTTCGAAGCGGTGATTTGAAGGCATCTGGAGCAAGCTCCGTTTCCATCCCTCGGTTCATTCATGGGCTTTACGGCGGCGGAACATGAAGCCATGTTTAACGCCGATCTTTCCGCTGCCACCCTGAATCTCGGTAAGCAGCGCTTCGTTTGAGCAAAGGGACACGCGATGAGCTGGCAACCGGATGGCAACCGCTACGAACGAATGGAATACCGCCGCTGCGGCCGCTCCGGCCTCAAGCTGCCCGCCATCTCGCTCGGCCTGTGGCACAATTTCGGCGAGGACCGCGCCCACGAGGCCAAGCGGGCGATCTGCCGCAAGGCGTTCGATCTTGGCATCACCCATTTCGACCTCGCCAACAATTACGGCCCGCCGCCCGGCTCCGCCGAGGAGGCCTTCGGCGACATCCTGCGCACGGACTTCGCCGGCTACCGTGACCAGCTTATCGTCTCCTCCAAGGCCGGCTACGACATGTGGCCGGGCCCCTATGGCGCTTGGGGCAGCCGCAAATACCTGATCGCCAGCTGCGACCAGAGCCTGAAGCGGCTCGGTCTCGACTATGTCGACATCTTCTATTCCCACCGCTTCGATCCCGAGACGCCGCTGGAAGAAACCATGATGGCGCTCGACCGGATCGTGCGTTCGGGCCGGGCGCTCTATGCGGGCATTTCCTCCTACAATGCCCGGCGCACGCGCGAGGCGGCTGCGATCCTGAAGGAGCTCGGCACGCCCTGTCTCATCCACCAGCCGAGCTACTCGCTCATCAACCGCTGGGTGGAGGAGGACGGACTGCTCGACGCGCTCGACGATCTCGGCATCGGTTCCATCGTCTTCTCGCCGCTCGCGCAGGGTATGCTGACCGGCAAGTATCTGGGCGGTGTTCCCGAGGAGAGCCGCGCCGCGCAGGGCAAGACGCTCAGGCAGGAGTTCCTGAAGGAGGACACGCTCGCCAATATCCGCGCCCTGAACGACATCGCCGGGCGCCGCGGGCAGAGCCTCGCCCAGATGGCCATCGCCTGGGTGTTGCGCGGCGGGCGTGTCACTTCGGCGCTGATCGGCGCCAGCCGGCCGGAACAGGTCGAGGAATGCGTGGGCGCGATCGACAATACGGATTTCAGTGACGAGGAGCTGGCGGAAATCGACCATTACGCCCGCGACGCGAACGTCAACCTGTGGGCGGCATCGGCCGAACGGGCGGGGCCGCCGCGCAAGTAATCCCGCCGCTTCACGCGGCGGGTGTGCCAACATAGAGCACAGTTATGTTTCAGGGAGGATGGAATGGCAAAGACGATGAAGGGCGCGGGCATTTTCCTGGCCCAGTTCGCAGGCGACGAAGCCTCGTTCAACACGCTGCCGAGCATTGCCCGCTGGGCGGCCGGCCACGGCTACAAGGGCATACAGGTCCCGGCCTGGGACGGGCGCCTCTTCGACCTCGCAAAGGCGGCCGAATCGAAGGACTATTGCGACGAGGTGAACGGCATCTGCCGTGAGGCAGGGGTGGAAATCACCGAGCTTTCCACGCACCTGCTCGGCCAGCTCGTCGCCACTCATCCGGCCTACGACATTCCCTTCGACGGCTTCGCGCCGGAAAAAGTGCACAACGATCCGCCCGCCCGCCAGAAATGGGCGGTCGACAACATGCTGAAGGCGGCGAAAGCCTCGCGCAACATGGGGTTGGACGTCAGCGTCTCCTTCTCCGGCGCGCTCGCCTTTCCGTATCTCTATCCCTGGCCGCAGCGGCCGGATGGACTCATCGACGAAGCCTTCAGCGAGCTTGCCCGCCGCTGGAAGCCCATTCTGGACGCCTATGAGGACGAGGGCGTCGATATCGGTTTCGAGCTGCATCCCGGCGAGGACCTGTTCGACGGCGCGACCTTCGAGATGTTCCTGGAGAAGGTCGACAACCACAAGCGCTGCACCATCAACTACGATCCCTCGCACTTCCTCTTGCAGCAGCTCGATTACCTGGCCTTCATCGACATCTACCACGAGCGAATCTCGGCCTTCCATGTGAAGGACGCCGAATTCAACCCGGACGGCCGCCAGGGCGTCTATTCCGGTTATCAGCCCTGGGTGAAGCGCGCCGGGCGCTTCCGCTCGCTCGGCGACGGGCAGGTGGACTTCAACGGCATCTTCTCCAAGCTCGCCCAGTACGACTACGATTCCTGGGCGGTGCTGGAATGGGAATGCGCATTGAAGGATTCCGAGCAGGGCGCTGCCGAGGGCGCGCCCTTCATCGAGCACCACATCATCCGTGTGACCGAGAAGGCCTTCGACGATTTCGCTGGCGGCCGGACCGATAAGGCCAAGCTGCGCAAGATGCTCGGCATCGCTTGAAGGAGGGGGAAAATGGTATCAGCATCCGCAACGTCCGCCGCCGCCAGCCCGATCCGCCTTGGAATGGTGGGCGGCGGCCAGGGCGCCTTCATCGGCGCCGTCCACCGCATGGCCGCCCGGCTCGACGGGCACTACATGCTCGTTGCCGGCGCGCTCTCCTCCGATCCGGAGCGCGCCAGGGCGTCCGCCGCCGAACTGGGCCTCGACCCGGAGCGCTCCTATGGGAGCTTTGAGGAAATGGCGAAAGAAGAGGCGGCGCGCGCCGACGGCATCGAGGCCGTCAGCATCGTCACGCCCAACCACATGCACTATCCCGCTGCCAAGGCCTTCCTGGAGGCCGGCATCAATGTCATCTGCGACAAGCCGCTGACTTCCAGCCTCGACGATGCCAAGGCGCTGGTCGAGGCGGTGAAGCAGAGCGGCAAGTTCTTCGTGCTCACCCACAATTATTCCGGCTATCCGATGATCCGCCAGGCGCGCCAGATGGTGCGCGACGGTGCGCTGGGCGACATCATTCTGGTGCAGGCGGAATATCCGCAGGACTGGCTGGCCGAGCCCATCGAGGAGACGGGCCAGAAACAGGCGTCCTGGCGCACCGATCCCGCCCGTTCCGGAACGGGCGGGGCGATCGGCGACATCGGCACGCACGCCTATCAGCTCGTCACTTTCGTCACCGGGTTGAAGGCGGAGAGCGTGGCCGCCGACCTCGACAGCTTCGGGCCGGGCAGGCGCCTGGACGACAACGCCCACGTTCTGATGCGCTTCGCCGAAGGCGCGGACGGGCGCCGTGCCAAGGGCGTGCTGTGGGCGAGCCAGGTGGCGCCGGGCAACGAGAACGGCCTGAAGCTGCGCGTCTACGGCACCAAAGGCGGTCTCGAATGGGTGCAGGCCGACCCGAACTATCTCGGGTACACGCCGCTCGGCGAGCCGAAACGGCTGATCACCCGCGCCGGCGCCGGCGCCAACGAGGCCGCGGCGGCGGTGACCCGCATCCCGAGCGGCCATCCCGAAGGCTATCTGGAAGCCTTCGCCACTTTATATACGGAGGCCGCCGGCGCGCTGCGCGCAATCCGCGACAGCGGGAAGCCGCCGCAGGATCTCCTGCTGCCGACGGTCGAGGACGGCCTTGATGGGATGCGCTTCATACAGGGGTGCGTGAACTCGTCCAGGGCCGATGCGGCCTGGATGCGGCTCGAGGCGTTGTGAGAGATGCCGGGTTGGCCGGTGCGGCTGCCGCTGAGCGGTTTCGCAATTGAGCTTTGAAGCGGGGAGGGCAGGGATGGCGGGTGCGCCGCGCAAGATCGGCACTCATGAAGGGTGCGACGTTTTCGAGGCGGTGCTGACCAGCGAGACCGGCGTGGAAATCGCCGTCATGAGCTACGGTGCCGCTATCCGCGACTGGCGCGTGCCGGTGGCAGGCGGCAAGCGCGCCGTCGTGCTGGGCTTTGATCGCTTCGAGGACTATCCCGCCCACAGCCCCTATTTCGGAGCGGTCGCCGGTCGCGTGGCAAACCGCATCGGCGGTTCGCGCTTCACCCTCGACGGCCGGGAATACCGCCTGCCGGCCAATGAGGGGGAGAACCATCTGCATGGCGGTCCGCGCGGCATCGGCCGGCAGGTGTGGGACATGGAGCCTCTGTCCGACGCGGAGGGCGTACGGCTGCGGCTCGTCAGCCCCGACGGAGAGATGGGCTATCCGGGCCGTCTGGCGATCACCGTCACCTACCGGCTCGAAGGCAATCGCCTGCGCATCGATTTCGGCGCCGAGACAGATCGGCCGACGCCGGTCAACATCGTCCAGCACAATTATTTCAATCTGATGGGCGAGGGCGATGTGCGCGACCACACGCTCGAGGTCGCCGCGGACGCCTATACCGTGACCGGCGAGGATCTCATCCCCACCGGCGAGATCCGGTCCGTCTCCGGCACGCATCTCGATTTCCGGAAGCCGCGGCGGCTATGCGACGCGGCAGGCGGGGCGCTGGCCTGCGATGACAATCTGGTGCTGGACGGCGAACGCGATCTTTCCGCCCCCGCTGCCACGGTGACCGCGCCGGAGGAATCCCTGACGCTCAGGCTCTGGACCGATCAGCCCGGCATGCAGCTTTATACGGGCGGGATGATGAATGTTCCCGTCCCCGGCCTCGATGGCCGGCATTACCCGCGCTTCGGCGGCCTGTGCCTGGAGGACCAGAACTTTCCCGATGCGATCAACCATCCGCACTTCCCCTCGCCGGTGGTCACGCCGGAGCGGCCGTACCGGCATTGGTGCGAGATCGAGATCGGGTGAGGCCGTGACTGAAGCGGAAACAAACAGGTCGGGGCCGGTAGTGCGTGCCTTCGCCCTCGTCCTTCGACAGGCTCAGGATGAGGGCGAAGCCAGGGTGATCGCGTCCGTGCTTCCATCTTGAAATCGGGGGACAGGCTGCTGGACCGTGGCAAACGCCATATTGGTCACCGATGGCGCTGGCATTTTGTCTTGTCAACTGAAGTGAGACTCTGAGCCGGTATCTCAGTAGCCCTCATCCTGAGCCTGTCGAAGGGCGAGGGCGCTTGGCCCCGCGTCTCACCCCTTCGCGAACACCACCGTCTTCTGCCCATTGAGCATCACGCGTCCTTCCAGATGCAGCTTGACCGCGCGGGCGAGCACCCGGCTTTCGATGTCGCGGCCGGTGGCGACGAGATCCTCCGCGCTCATGGCATGGGTGACGCGCTCGGTTTCCTGCTCGATGATCGGCCCTTCGTCGAGGTCCGGCGTCACGTAATGCGCCGTGGCGCCGATCAGCTTCACCCCGCGCTCGTGCGCCTGGTGGTAGGGCTTGGCGCCCTTGAAGCTCGGCAGGAAGGAATGGTGGATGTTGATGATCTTGCCGAAGAGCCGCTTGGAGAGCCGGTCCGAAAGCACCTGCATGTAGCGGGCGAGCACCACCAGATCGGCGTCCGTCTCCTTGACCAGCCCAAGCAGCTTCTCCTCCTGCTCGGCCTTGTTGTCCTTCGTCACCGGCCAGTGGTGATAGACAATGCCCTCGGCTTCGGCGGTTCGCCGGGAGTCCTCGTGGTTCGACACGATCGCCGCCACCTCGGCGTCGAGCCAGCCGACACGGATCTGGTAGAGGAGATGGAGCAGGGCATGGTCGAACTTCGAGACCAGGATGAGGATTCTCGGCCGGCGCGAGCGGTCGGCAAGCGCGGTCTTCATGTCGAAACGGGCGATGGCCGGCTCCAGCGCGCGAGCGATCCGGTCGCGCCCTGTGTCATCGGGAACGGTAAAGGAAATCCGCATGAAGAAGCGGTTCGTCTGTCGGTCCCAGAACTGGTTGGATTCGGCGATGTTGGCGCCGAGGGAGGCGAGTTCCGTCGTTACGGCGGCGACGATGCCCGGCCGGTCCTCGCAGGAAAGATTGATGTCGAAGGTCTTTTCGCTCATGTGGCTGCTCTTGACGGTGAAGTGGCGCAGAATGGAGGAAGGGGCTTACACCAGCAGGCCTTCTCAGCCGCCGGCGCTGCGTCGACGTTCAGGCACAACGGTCCGGTTCGAGACTCATTTACCCCCTATTGCGCCTCCAGCCAATCGCGGAAGCGCGCCAGCAACTCTTCGTCTGCCGCGACCTTGTGCCCCGCCTCAGGATAGGCGCCGGAGCGCACGTCGCTCGCGAATTCGCGGTAGGCGCCGACGCGCTCTTCCTGAAGCCGAGCGAACTCGGCGGCGAAGTTGCGATAGGTCCTGGCATGCCGCGGCACGTGACCGGTGTTGGCGCCGAGCACGTCGTCGGAGAAGAGATACTGCGCATCGCATCCGGCACCCGCGCCCATCGAGATCATGAAGAGCGTGCAGCGCTGTGCGATTTCCGTGGCGATCGCCTCCGGCACGACCTCGATCTCGGCCGCGAACGCCCCCGCCTCCTCGAGCGCCTGCACCTGGCGCCAGACGAGCTGCGCCGTCTCCAATGTCTTGCCGACGGCCTTGAAGCCGCCGGTCCAGGTGGCCTTGGAGGGGATGAGGCCGACATGGCCGCAGACCGGGATGCCCTCCTCGGCAAGGCGGCGAATGGTGTGCGTGCCTGCCGAGCAGTAGACCGCGTCCGCGCCAGCCTTGTAGAGCCGGAAGGCCCAGCGGATGAAATCCTCCGTCGTGCCGATCTCGTAGAAATTGTCGCCCGGAATGGCGAAGCGTGTGGGCGCGGCCTCGCGGAAGGCGGGATCGAGCATCAGCGGAGGCGGTACGGAGACCATGTCGATACCGGCCCGCTCCGCGGCTTCGGCTTCCTCCAGGGTCTCGACCCGCAGCATGGCCAGCGGACGCACACCCCTGAGCGCGCGCAGGTCCGCGACCGTCTTGCGATTGGGCTTCTTCATGCCTTCTTCTCTTTCAGTATCGATTTGAGATTGACCGCCGGGTCGGCAAGCCGGTCGGGATTCGGCGCAATATTCTTTTCCATGAGCATCTCAGAAATCCGGATATCCTTGGCCACCGCATTGCCCGTCCCCACGCCGCTGGCGCAGACCAACCGGCCCTGCCGGTCGATCTGGAACAGGATGAAGGCGCCGCCGCCGAGGTCGCGGCGGATATGGCCCAGCGAGGCGTCGGGCAAGCCGGCGACCTGCAGCGTCAGATCGTACTGATCGGACCAGAACCACGGGATCCGGGAGAAGGCCTCGTCGGCGCCCAACATGGCCCGTGCGGCATGCGCACCCTGATCCTGGGCGCAGCGCCAGCTCTCAAGCCTGACGCGCGCCCCGTTCAAGGGGAAAGAGCAGCAGTCGCCGGCGGCAAAGATATTCGGGTCGCTGGTGGCGAGCCGACCGTCAACGGCAATTCCGTTGGAGATCTCAAGGCCGGCTTGAGCGGCAAGCCGCGTTTCCGGCACCGCGCCCACGCCGGCTACCACGAGGTCGGCTTCGATCACGCGGTTGTCGGCAAGGGTGATGCGGCCCCCGCGCACGTCCGTGACACCGGCGCCCAGTACAAGCTCGACGCCTTCGGCACGGTGGCGCTCGGCCATCGCCTCGGCGATCTCTGGCGGAACGATGCGCGCCATAAGCCGGTCCGCGGCTTCGACGACCGTCACCTCGGCGCCGAGCTTGCGCGCGGTGGCGGCAAGCTCTAGCCCGATGAAGCCGCCGCCGATGACGG
>NZ_JBHSUM010000099.1:0-15015 GCF_042660605.1 Nitratireductor sp. GCM10026969 | reverse complement strand
CTGCGGGCCACGCCGATCGCCGCGGTGGTGCTGACGAACGCCGATGTGGACCACATCGCCGGGCTGCTCAGCCTGCGCGAGCGGCAGCCCTTCGCGCTCTACGCCACGCGGCGCGTGCTGGAGGTGCTCGAGGAGAACCCCATTTTCAAGGTACTCGATCCGGCCATCGTGCCGCGCCGGGAACTTGCCACCGACGGCGCGTGCGACCTGCGCGACGCGGCTGATGTGCCCACCGGGCTCACGGTGGAAGGCTTTGCCATTCCCGGCAAGGTGGCGCTTTACCTGGAGGATTTGAGCCGGCCGGACGCCGATTACGGGTCCGAGGAGGGCGACACGATCGCGCTCAGGATCCGCTCGCGCGAGGCGGACGCCGCCGCTTTCTACATCCCCGGTTGCGCGCGCATCAGTGCGGATCTCCTGCGCCGGCTCGACGGCGCCGACTGCCTGCTCTTCGACGGCACGGTCTACACCGACGATGAGATGATCACGGCCGGCGTCGGGCAGAAGACGGGTGCGCGCATGGGCCATATCGCCATGTCCGGCGAAAACGGCTCGGTCGCCGGGCTTGCCGAGGTGGCGATCGGGCGCCGCGTCTTCGTCCACATCAACAACACCAATCCCGTCCTCGATGAGGCGTCGCGCGAGCGCCGGGCGGTGACGGCGGCCGGCTGGGAAGTCGCCCATGACGGCATGGAGATAACGCTTTGACGGATTTCGCCAACGCAGCGCAAAACGGGCTCTCGGCAAGAGAGCTCGAAGAGGTGCTGCGCCAGGTCGGCGCCGAGCGCTACCACAACCGGCATCCCTTCCACCGGCTGATGACCGAGGGCGCGCTGACGAAGGGCCAGATGCAGGCCTGGGCGCTGAATCGCTACTGCTATCAGGCCGTCATTCCGCGCAAGGACGCCATGATCCTGGCGCGCAGCGACGATCCGGCCTTCCGCGCCGCTTGGCGCACGCGCATCGAGGACCACGACGGCGAGGACGGCTGGAGCGGCGGCATCGCCCGCTGGCTGAAGCTCGCGACCGGCCTGGGGCTCGACGCGGAAATGGTGAAAGGCAAGCGCCATGCCCTGCCCGCTACCCGCTTCGCCGTCGGCGCCTATCTCACCTTCTGCACGGAGCGGCCGCTTCTGGAGGCGGTCGCCTCCTCGCTCACCGAGCTTTTCTCGCCCGTCATCATCGGCGAGCGCGTGCCGGCCATGCTCGCCAGATATGACTACATCACCGAAGAGACGCTCGCCTATTTCAAGCCACGTCTCGGCCAGGCGCCGCGTGACGCGGAATTCGCGCTCGCCTATGTGCTGGAGCATGCCGACACGCCGGAAAAGCAGCAGGCGGTTATCGACGCCCTCGTCTTCAAGTGTGATGTGTTGTGGTCTATGCTGGACGCACTGATGCATGCCTATAGCGAAAAGGGTTACATCCCGCCGGGGGCATTCCGGCCGGAGGAGCCGTGATGCAAGTGCTTTGCGAAAGGGCCGTCGTTACCCGCCGCGCACGCCCCGTCCTGCCGCGGCATGTCCGCCTGCAGTTCGACCCCGTTCGCCAGGCCTGGGCCGTGCTTTCGCCCGAGCGCATCTTCTGGCCCAACGAAATCGGCGTGGACATTCTGCGCCGCTGCGACGGGCAGACTTCGGTGCGCGCCATCGTCCAGGCGCTCGCCGCCGAATACGACGCGGAGGAGGAGGAAGTCGAGGACGACGTGCTGGCCTTTCTGCAGGAATGGTCGGACAATCTGCTTGTGAGGCTGTCATGAACGCCCCTCTCCTGCCCCCGATCGCCATGCTGGCGGAGCTGACGCACCGCTGCCCGCTGCAGTGTCCCTATTGCTCGAACCCGCTGGAGCTGATGAAGGCCAACCGCGAGATGGAGACGGGCCCGTGGCTCGATCTGTTCGACGAGGCGGCGGATATGGGCGTGCTCCAGGTACACCTTTCCGGCGGGGAGCCGACGTTGCGGCGCGATCTGGAAGAGATCGTCGCAAGGCTCGCCGCGCGCGGCGTCTACAGTAACCTCATCACCGCCGGTGTAGGCCTTTCGGCACAGCGAATCGAGGCGCTGGCCGATGCCGGGCTCGACCATGTGCAGCTTAGCCTCCAGGGCGCCCGGTCCGAGACGGCGGAGCGCATCGGCCATTACAAGGGCGCGCTCGAAAAGAAGATCGAGACGGCGCGGCACGTGCGTACGACCGGCCTGCCGCTCACCGTCAACGCGCCGATCCACCGGCACAATATCGAGGAGGTGGAGGAGTTCATCGATCTTGCGCTGACCCTCGACGCCGAAAGGCTGGAGATCGCAAATGTGCAGTTCTCCGGCTGGGCGCTGCTCAACCGCAAGGCCCTGATGCCCAGCCGCGCGGCGATCGAACGCGAGATCGAGATCGTAGAGGCCGCCCGCATCCGCCTGCGCGGGATACTCAACATCGATTTCGTGCCGCCGGACTACTACGCCACCTACCCCAAGCCCTGCATGGGGGGCTGGGCGCGCGATGCTTTCGCCGTGGCCCCGGACGGCACGGTGCTGCCCTGCCATTCCGCGCAGACGATCCCGACGCTTACTTTCGAGCGTTTCGGCGAGCGGTCGCTTTCCGAGATCTGGGCGGATTCGCCCGCCTTCACCGCCTTCCGCGGCACGGACTGGATGCAGGAGCCCTGCCGCAGCTGCGAGCGGCGCGAGATCGACTGGGGCGGCTGCCGCTGCCAGGCGATGGCGATCGCCGGCGACGCCGCGGCAACCGATCCCGTCTGCTCCAAGTCGCCGCTCCACCAGCGTGTGGTGGCGCTGGCCGAAGAGGCGGACGAGGATGCCGCTTTCACCTACCGCCGCATCCGCGCGCTGCAGCCTGTTTGAAGGATAGGCGCAAGGGCACGAAAGGGGCTCAATAGCCCTTTGATGCGCAACTCCCGATCCCGCGCGGAACAATGCAAGGACCTGTTCTGTTGGGTAGGACCGAACGGGACAGGGCGGCCCTGGCTGGAGCATTTTGCGGCCAAGGGAACCGCTTGGCGCGGCACAAATGCGGCGAAAACAACAGAGCAGCCAAGCGAACGAATGTGAGCGCATCCTGCTCTCGCGGCCGGCTGGTTGGAGCGGTGAGGATAGGCACGATGGATGAACGGCAAGCCACACCCCCGGAAGAGTTTCCGCTGCTGCGCTCCCGTTCCGCCGAAATGTTCGGCGATCTCCTTCTGTGCGCTGCGGTGCGCCAGCTTGTCGAGACCGGTGGCGAGGCGGCCGTCGATGCGTTGCGCAAGCGGGCGGAAATGCGGATCCAGGAGAGTGCGGACCGCACAGCGGAAGACGACAGGCCCGCGCGATTGGCACTCGAAGAGCTGGAGCGGGCGATACAGCTCGCACAGACAGGGCGAAGCGAATTGCGTGGCTGGGGCGATGACGCGCCGCCGAGCCTCAAGGAGCAGAAATCCTCCCTGCCCCGCCGTACCGAATTATGAAGCGCCCATTCTCCCCGTACGAAAAGGGGCCGGCGCCCCCGGGAGTGAGGGGCGTTTAGACCGGCCCCGCGGGTACCGTGAAGGTCCGCCGCAAATCAAAGGTTTCATGATTCGCGGCACACAGTCCAGGCAGGCGATGCATTGAGCGGTTGAAAACCCGGGAACTTGACCGTTTGACGGTTGTTGGGTCTTCGGGCAACGGATGGAGACAGCAAAAATGAGATTCATTTCGACCAAAACACATGGAGTCGCCGATTATCTTATCGGCATTCTGTTGATCATCGCGCCGTGGCTTCTCGGATTTGCCAATGGCGGTGCCGCCCAATGGGTGCCGATCGTACTCGGGCTCGGCTTGATCGGCTACAGCCTGCTCACGGACTATGAGCTGGGCGTCTCGGCAATGATTTCCATGCCCATTCACCTCGGTCTCGACATCGCCGGCGGCGCGATCCTGGCCGTTTCGCCCTGGCTCTTCGGCTTTGCGGACACGGTTTTCTGGCCGCACCTGATCGTGGGCCTGGTCGAGATCGTCGCGGGCCTGACCACCCGAACGGTGCCGGGTCACGCCCGCGCCTCCGAAACCATGAGTCCGCGTTGATGTGAGGCGCGGTGGCGCGTGCCCGAGTTCGGATTCGATCTTCAGAAACTGGCCAGCGACGTTGCTCTGGTCCTGCTTGCATTCGTGCTGGCGCTGCCCATCGGCTGGCAACGCGGCAAGGGGCACCACAGCGTCGGCTTTCGCACGTTGCCCATCGTGGCGGTCGCTTCCTGCGGCTTCGCCATTATCATCGATACCTCGGCGGCGGAAGACATCGAGGCGCGGGCCCGTGTCCTGCAGGGCGTTGTCACCGGCATCGGCTTCATCGGCGGCGGCGCAATCCTCAAGCACGGAACCAGCATCAGGGGCCTGGTGACCGCGGCCAGCATCTGGAACGCCGGTGCGATCGGGGTCGCCGTCGGTTTCGGCCGCGCCAATATCGCCCTCGTTCTGAGCCTCGTGAATTTCACGAGCCTCGTGGTGCTGAGCCTGTTCGGCGTGCATGACAATGACGGCGAATGAAGCCGGGAACATTTCCGCCCGCCGTCGATTGGACAGCCGTCAAAATAATGGAGATCGATGATGCCGGATCCCAGAGACCATCTGTTATCGTGGCTGAAAGATGCCCACGCGGCCGAGGAGCAGGCCATTACCATGCTCAGCAATCTCGAAAGGCGTATCGAGAACTACCCCGAACTGAAGGCCCGCATCGAACAACACATCGACGAGACGCGGCGGCAGAGCGCGCGGGTCGAGGAATGCCTCAAGAGTCTTGGTTCCGATACCTCGATGCTCAAGGCCGTAGGCACCAAGCTGATGGGTCTCGGCCAGGGCATCAGCGGGATCTTCACCAGTGACGAAATCGCCAAGGGCGTGCTTGCCTGCTACACTTTCGAGCATATGGAAATCGCCAGCTACAGAATGCTGGTCGGGGCCGCCAAGCAGGCTGGAGAAGCGGAAGTGCAACGCGTGTGCGAGGAAATCCTGGAGGAAGAGAAGGCCATGGCCAAATGGCTCGAGGACCATTTGGAGGACCTCACGCAAAAGTTTCTCGCCCGCGAGGCAACCGAGGCGACGGCGAAACATTAAAGCCGGCGCACATGTAAACCGGGCTTTGCCGCTCACGCGACCGACGCGCGGCGGGAGCGCTGCGTATTGGCATCAGAAAAGATGTGCACGATCATATACTGCGCTGAACGAAACTGCCGCCGTCATGTCCCTCGACCTCGACCCCTCCGACATTGCCGAAGCCAGACGCCTGAACCGGAAGCTCGCCTGGATGCCGAAGTTCAGGCCACGTGGCAGGACCAAGGCGGCGCTCATGCAGTGCGCCATGAAGGTCATGCAGATGAAGCCGCAGTCGTATCTCAAAAGGCTCGGCGTCACCGTGGAGACCCGCCGTGTCGAATACGGGGGAAACAGCGTTTCGCTGCGCATACTGAGGCCCGACGGGGTGCCGAGGGGCATCTATCTCGACATTCATGGCGGCGCCTGGATCGTCGGCAATGCACGCTGCGACGACCCATGCAATGCGATGATCGCCGCGGAATGCGGCATGGCGGTCGTCAGCGTCGACTATCATCTCGCCCTCGACAACCGGCTCGACCTCAGCATCCGCGATTGCCGGAACGCGGCCTTCTGGCTGGTCGAGAACTGCGTGCGCGAATTCGGCACCGACCGCATGGTCATCGGCGGCGAGTCAGCGGGCGCACACCTTGCCGCCTGCACGCTGCTCGCCCTACGTGACCGCGGGCTGCAGGCAAAGATTGCGGGCGCGGTGCTGTTTTACGGCGTCTTCGACCTGTCGGGCAGCCGGAGCCTGCGCGCGGCGGGACCGGAGACACTGGTGCTGCACGGCCCATCCGCGTTCAGCAACCTCAAGCGTCTGACGGCGGACCGCAGTGAGGCGGAAAGGCGCAGGCCGGACATCTCCCCGCTCTACGCCGCTCTGCGCGATCTGCCGCCGGCTCTTTTTCTGGTGGGGGCTCTCGATCCGCTTCTGGACGACACGCTGCAGATGGCCGAGCGGTGGCAAAGCGCCAACGGCAATGCCGAGCGTGTCGTTGTGCCGGAGGCGCCGCATGCCTTCAACCGCCTGAACACCGGGCTTGCCCGCAAGGCCAACGCCTATGTGCGCAGGTGGGTGGCATGCAACATTGCCGCGACGGCGTCCCGCCGGGTGGAAGCGGCCTGAACGGTCCGGAGAGCATCTTTTCTCGCCTGGTCCAGGAACCTTTGCCCATACGGAATATTTCCCGGAAGGCTTCCCACCCGCGGTGTGGCAGCGTCTTGCAACGGCGATGCACAGCAACGCCCCTTCAGGAGTTCCGGCCATGGCCAAAAAGCAGAAGACGATGAACGACCTTTTTCACGACACCCTGAAAGACATCTACTACGCGGAAAAGAAGATCCTGAAGGCGCTGCCGAAGATGGCGCGCGGCGCGGAGTCGGAGGAAGTGCGCCGGGCGTTCGAGAAGCACCGGGACGAGACGGAAGCGCAGGTCGAGCGTCTCGAGCAGGTTTTCGAGATCATCGGCAAGTCCGCCAAGGGAAAGACCTGTCCGGCTATCGACGGGATCATCGAGGAAGGCGCCGAGATTCTCGACGAGTACAAGGGCGCGCCGGCCATCGATGCGGGCCTCGTCGCCGCCGCGCAGTCCGTGGAGCATTACGAGATTTCGCGGTACGGTACGTTGAAGCGCTGGGCGCAGCTCATGAAGATGGACGACGCGGTGAAGCTGCTCGACCAGACCCTGAGCGAGGAGATCAAAACCGACGAGGCGTTGACCAAGGTCGCCGACAAGGTTGCCAACGAGGAGGCGCTGCAGGGCAAGCAATGAGACGGTAGAACGCGCCATGATGACACAGCGCCAGGCAGCAGGTGCCGGCCAGACGCCGGCACCTGCCCCGCCGCAACGCAAGATCCTCGTCGGGCTCGGCCGCGGCTTCGGCGGGGCCTTGATCTTCAGTCTGCCGATGCTGATGACCATGGAGATGTGGTGGCTGGGCTTCTACATGGACCGCTTCCGCCTGGCCCTGCTGTTGATTCTCAACCTGCCGCTTCTGACGATTCTTTCCCACTATGCCGGTTTCGAGGAGACGTTTCGCTGGCGTGACGACCTGCGCGACATGGCAGTCGCCTACGCGATCGGTATCGTCTCAAGCCTTGTCGCTCTGAGCGCCTTCGGCATCATCACCTTGGCCATGCCGCCCGGAGAGATTGTCGGCAAGATCGCGGTCCAGTCCGTGCCGGCCAGCATCGGTGCACTGCTCGGCCGTAGTCAGCTCGGCGGCGGCAAAGCCCGTCCCGAGGGCGGTACGGAGCAGGCGAGCTATGCCAGCGAGCTCTTCCTCATGGCAGTGGGCGCGCTCTTTCTGGGCCTCAACGTGGCGCCGACGGAAGAAATGGTGCTGATCTCCTACAAGATGACGGAATGGCACGCGCTGGCGCTGATCGTGCTTTCCATGCTGCTGATGCACGCCTTCGTCTATGCGGTGGAGTTCAAGGGCAGTGATCCCGCCCTGCCGCCCGGCACGCCGTGGTGGAGCGCATTTTTGCGTTTCACGGTCGCGGGATACGCGATCGCGTCGCTTATCAGCCTCTACACCCTGTGGACGTTTGGCCGGACCGATGACGTTTCGCTCATGCAGATCCTCATGTCGGTGGTCGTTCTCGGTTTCCCCGCGGCCATCGGCGCGGCCGCGGCGCGGTTGATCATCTGAGGCGGAAGCGAATGGAGCAGCGCACAAAACAGACAGGCCGCGCACACGCGAAAGCGCGACAGCAGGACGAGCGCCCGCACATTCTGGAATGGGTGATCGGTGCTGCTTCAGCGCTCCTCGTCGCGGCGATGATCGGTTTTGTCCTCTACCAGGCCCTCACCGCGACATCGGCGCACCCAGAACTCCATGTCGTGGCGGAGACGATCGAACCGGCCGGAGACGGTTTCCGCGTGATCTTCCGCGCCGTGAACCGCGGCGACGCCACGGCTGCGAGCGTGGAGGTCGAGGGCCGGATCGAACGCGGCGGCGAAACGGTGGAGACCGGCCGTGTGTCCCTCGACTACGTGCCGGCGCACTCGCGGCAGAAAGGCGGTCTCCTGTTCAGCGAAGACCCGCGGCAGGGGCGGCTGGTGCTCGAGGCGGTCGGTTATTCCGAACCTTGAGACGACCGGGGCGCGCCCGAATGCCGCACTGCACAAAAATGCAAGGCAGATATGCATTCGAGCCCTTTAAACGTCCCCGGACGCGGACTATGTAGGGGTCAAGTTCTCGACGGGGTTTTCCTCCTCCCAACTTCGTCGAGCGCGGTCAGCGCTCTCCTCCTCCCAAGTGCTGGCCGACTTAAAGAGCACCCGCCGGTCCTCCTCCCCCGGCGGGTGCTTTTTTTTGCCCGTGCAGCGGGGTTCGCTACGTCCCGCTTGGACTCGCACCTTCTTGGGAGGCTTCTACCGCATTCGGTGTAGTCGCTAAACAAGGCCTTGAGGAGCACAATGGCCTGCTCGATCAGGTTTCCTGTTCGCGCGAGGGAGGAAAAGATGGGCGATGTTCAATGGGCCATCAAGGGCCAGGAATTCATTCACTGCAATTGTGCGTATGGCTGCCCCTGCCAGTTCAATTCTCGGCCGACCCATGGTGATTGTCAGGCCATCGGCTTCGTGAAGATCCGGGAGGGCCACCATGGGGATACGAAGCTCGACGGGCTGAATATCGGCATCGTCGTACGCTGGCCGGGGGCCATCCATGAGGGCGGCGGCGAGGTCGTTCCGATCGTCGATGAGCGGGCAAGCGAGGAACAACGGGAGGCGCTTTTGCGCATCATGAGCGGCGAGGATACCGAGCCGGGCGCCACTTTCTTCCAGGTTTTCTCGACGACCTTCGACAAGGTTCACGATCCGGTCTTCACGCGGATCGATTTCGAGGTTGACCCGGGTGCGCGCATGGCAAGGGTGAACGTTCCGGGCCTGGTCGAAGGCCGGGGCGAGCCCATCCAGAATCCCGTCTCGGGTGAGGAGCATCGCGCGCGCATCACCCTGCCGCACGGATTCGAGTACGACACGTGCGAGGTCGGCAGGGGCTGGGGCGAGACGCAAGGGCCGATCTCCATATCGCTCAAGGATTCGCACGCCCATTTCGCCAGCCTCAACATGACGGGCGCCGGCGTCGTCCACTGATCCGATGCGCGAGACCGCACTCGAATCCCTGTTGCGTCGCGACAGGGTCATCGTCGCCGGCGCGCTGGCGTTGCTGACGGTCCTCGCCTGGGCGTATCTTCTTTGGCTCGCCGATTCCATGGCGGGCATGGATATGCCCGCGATGGGCGGCGACCCGATGCCGGGCGGTGTCATGGCACCGGGGCTGGCGATGTGGTCGCCGGCCGAATTCGGCTTCATGTTCATCATGTGGTTCGTCATGATGATCGGCATGATGAGCCCGTCCGTCACGCCGATGATCCTCATCTATGCGCGGGTCGGCCGGCAGGCCGCCGCGCAGGGCAAGCCGCTGGCCGCCACCGGGGTGTTCGTTGCCGGTTATCTTCTCGCCTGGGGCGTTTTTTCCCTGATGGCGACGATTTGCCAATGGGCGCTTGAAAGCGCGCTCCTCTTAAGCCCGGCAATGAGCAGCACCAGCGCGCGCTTCAGCGGCCTTCTGCTCATGGCCGCCGGTCTCTACCAGTGGACGCCGCAGAAGGACATCTGCCTGAGCCGCTGCCAGTCTCCGCTGCATTTCATCCAGCAGCATGGCGGGTTTCGGCGCGATGTCCCCGGCTCGTTGCGGCTCGGCCTCAGGCACGGCCTCTACTGCATCGGCTGTTGCTGGACGCTGATGGCCCTGCTCTTCGTGGGCGGCGTCATGAACATCGCCTGGATCGCCGCCATCGCCATCTTCGTGCTGCTGGAAAAGATCGTACCCGCGGGCAGGCTTCTTTCCCGCGCCGCCGGGGTGGCCCTGCTCGCGGCCGGCCTGTGGCTCCTGGCAGCTGGTTGAATTGAGACGGAATCGGCGGGGCCGCCTTCACCCTTGCCCTGCGACAAGGCGCGGGTCCCGATTGTCGCCCTTGCGGATATGTGACAGCATGTGAGCCGACATCCCTGTTACAGACCTGACGGTGTATCGGTGATGCAAGTGAGATCCGCAGACGCCGCCGAGATCGATCATCTCGCGCGGTTGTGGCATGAGGGCTGGCACGAGACGCATGCGCCGTTGCTGCCGCCACATCTCACGCGCCTCCGTACCCTCGAGAGCTTTCGAGAGCGGTTGCAGGCGGCACTGTCGGATACCCGCGTTGCCGGCCCGCCCGGCGCTCCCGTCGGCTTCAGCGTCCTGAAGGGTGAGGAATTGTATCAGCTTTTCGTGTCGCCCGAGGCACGAGGCTCAGGCGTCGCCGCGGCACTGATTGCCGACGCGGAGGCACGGCTCGCCGAGTGCGGTGTCGAGACGGCATGGCTCGCTTGCGCGATCGGCAACGAGCGCGCGGCGCGATTTTATGAAAAGAGCGGCTGGCGCCTGGCCGGCACGGTGGTCAACCAAGCGGAAACGTCGACCGGCCCGTTTCCGCTTGAAGTGTGGCGCTACGAGAAACGGCTCGCACGCCCGACGTGAGAACGCCTTTCCAGGCGCTGCACGTCACTGACCCTTCTTCGCCTCGGCAAAGAAGATGTGCCGCTTGCCGCCCTTCAGCGGCGCCTCGGCGCGGATCTCGAAATGGGCGGCCAACAATGCACGGAAGGTCTGAAGCGTGTAGTCGTCGTACTGGTCCTCGCGATTGGCTAGGAGCGTTTGCACCATCTCATCCTCGCGGCCCACGAACTCGATGACCACTGCCGTGCCAAGTCCCGCCAGCCAGCCGATGAAGTCGGCCAGCGGAATGTTGGCGCTGATGACGATGTGATGGACGAGCGCCAGGCAAAGGGTGAGGTCCGGGCGGCCGCGCTCGGCGAGGCCCTTGCGCTCCACGCCGCGCCAGCCCTGGTTGGGCGAGGCATCCGCGAGATTCACGACCAGCGGCAGGACCCGGCGTGCGTCCGGACCCGCTTTTCCGCGCTGGTAGAGATGCTCGATCGCCATCCAGTCGCCGTCCATGGCCACCACGTAATCGGCGTGTTCGGCCGCAATCCGGGAAAAGGTGCCCGTGTTCGCGCCGAGATCCCAGGCAAGCCGCCAGCGCCGCCTGGCCGCCGCCTCGCGGACAAATGCCTTTTTCTTCTCGAGTTCCGCTTCTTCGTAAGAATGGGTGCGGTCGTAGTCGGCCCACGTGGTCTTCGTGCCGGCGGGCTCCAGCCGCGTCACCAGTGCCGTGAGCTTTTCCACGTTGCGCTCGATCAGCGCCTTGTCGAAACCGGCTTCCGCCAGCGCGCCGCGCACGTTGCTGCCGCCCGTATAGCGCTTTTGCAGCGCGTCCTGCGCCACCACGTGCAGGAGCACGCCCGGGCGCAGGAGATCGCGTTTCGACATCACCGCGCGCATCTGGCCCGACGGGATTCCGTCGATCTGTCCGCGCAGCCAGGGCCGGTAGTCAATGCCCTTATAGGCGGCGAGCATCAGCGGGTAGAGGAACAGTTCACAGAATTGGCGATAGCCCACCCAGGGTTCGCCCTGCCGGAGCGGCTCGAAGGACGGCACGTCGATGAAGACCGGGTGCATACCTTCCCACTGGATGTTGTAGGCCGACGAATCCTTCAGGATCATGCCGTCGGATAGCGCCTCGCGCATCAGCTTGAGATGAAGCAGCGCGGCGTCCTTCAGCATGCAGAAGGTCCACTCGTAGGGATACGAGACATAGGGGATCCGCGCGTGCTCCAGAAGGCCGGCCCAACGGTCGAGGCCGATCCCTTCCCCTTCCGGGTTCGCTTCGCGCGTCTCGACGATACGGCCTTCGCTCGACAGGCGCTTGAAGAAGGGCGCCTGCTGCAATTGCCGCCAGTTCTCGAGCGCGCGGTTGCTCAGGAAGCGGAAGACGCGTCCGTCGCGGTAAAAGACGGCACCGTTGCGATCACGGTAAGAGCCGGGTTCTGGTTCCCCCGCGCCGTCCGAAAGAACCGAACTCGCGCCTCCGCCGGCCGCCGGCGTGGCCGAATCCGGCGGGCGTTGCGGTCGTGCTTCGTTCACCTATCGGGCCGTATCTGCGGGCGGGCCTTGCGCTCGTCCTCGCCTTCCCCGGCCTGGCCCTGCTCCCGCCTGATGCCGACCAGGGAAAGGAACCTGTACCAGTAAAGCTTGCCGGCGATCAGCAGCCCGGCAATACCGCCGAGCAGGACCTGAAGGATCATACTGCCCGTGCCGGCATCGAGATAGGCGTGGGCGCCGGATGCGGACATGCCCACGAAGAGAAGCGACAGGGTTGCGAGATGAAGAGAAGATGAAAGTTTTACGCGCATCAGGCTGCCTTTCGTCCAATCGGTGACGGACAGAGTTGACCGTTCTCAACGTAGCCGAGCCGAGACTGTTCCTTGTTGCTTCAAGAAAGTGACATAAATTCGTCATATACACGCGGTCGGTCACGAAGGTGAGCCGATTTTCCGAGTAATTCCCGCCGGAAAGCAGTTGTCGCGCGCGGGTCAGGAGAGTGCGCCGATGGCTGAGGGGTCACACGCAATGCGCGAAAGCAGAGCTGCCGGCCTCTGGGACCACACCTATCCGCTTCATCCCTTTCTGTTTGCCGCGGCGGCCGTCGTCGCGCTGTGGGCGCGGAACCTGAACCATGCCTCGCCGGCGGATATTGCGCCCTCGCTCCTCGGCTCGCTTGCCTTCGCGCTCGTTCTCTACCTTGCCGTTTCGGCACTCCGCCGACGCTTCGACGCCACCGGCGCGGTGATCGCCAGCATCTGGGTCGCCGGCATTCTTTTCTATGCCGACCTGTTCGGGCGCTTGAACGGACTGCTCGACGGCGGCTATTCCATGCTGCGCTCGCTGCCCGTCGCACTCCTGGTGCTTGCGGTCGTGACCGTGGCCGCCCTGCGGTTGCCCAGGATCACGCGCTTCAGCCACAGCGTTCTGAACGGCATTGCGCTGGTGCTTTTCATCACGCCCGCCTGGCAGGCAGCGTCCTATGAGTGGCGTAACGGCGAGGCGCGCGCGGCCTACGATGCGGATCGGGCCTACGCGGAAATGCAGCAACACCTCCCGGCAAACGCTGAAGCCCCGCGCCCGCCGGACATCTACCATTTCGTCTTCGACCGCTACGCCTCGGAAGAGGTCCTGGCGCGGCACTATGATCTCGACAACAGTGCCATCGTCAAGTTCCTGGAAGAGCACGGCTTCTATGTGGCCCACGCCAGCAATTCGAACTACCAGAAAACCGGCCATTCCCTCGCCTCGACCTTCTACATGGATTATCTCGACGTGCTGGCAGACGACGGCCGCGCGACCGGCGCCAACTGGCATCCGATCTATAAGATGCTGGACGACCACCGCGTGGCACGTTTCCTGAAGGCGCGCGGCTACGACTTCATCCAGTTCGGCTCCTGGTGGGTCGGCACATTCCACAACCCGCTGGCCGAGGAGAACCGTCCGCACGGCTTCAGCGAGTTCGGGATGCTCTATCTGCGCCGCACGATGCTGAAGCCCCTCTTCCACGCCCTGCCCGACACCCCGCTCACCATGCGCCTCGACTGGGACAACGCCCAATGCCAGCGCGTCGCGCGCCAGGTGGAGGAAATCAAGGCCATCGGCCCGCGCGAGGAGCCGGTCTATGTCTTCGCGCACTTCCTCGTGCCGCATGGGCCGTACCCCTTCGCCGCCGACGGGCGCTGCCTTGGTCAGAAGGAATCGGCCGAGCGCGGCAGCAGGCAGGGCTTCATCGACCAGGTCGCCTACGCCAACCGCATCATCGAGGAGATCGTCACCACCTTGCAGGCCGGAGACCGGGAGCCTCCGATCATCCTGATCCAGGCGGACGAAGGCCCCTTCCCCGAGCGCGACGGCCGCGTGCCGTGGCAACAGGCTTCGACCGAGGAACTGCGCATCAAGACCGGCATCCTCAACGCGTACTATTTCCCCAGCCGGGACTACCGGCTGCTGCGCCCGGACATCACGCCCGTGAACAGCTATCGGGTGCTCTTCAACAGTTATTTCAGCGGCGATTTCCCGCTGCTTGCCGACCGCATCTTCGCCTTCCCGAATGACAGCACGCTTTATGAATTTCACGATGTGACGCGGAAGGTCCGCGCGCCAGCGCATATGGCCGGCGGGGGCCCTGGAGAGCCATCTTCCGGACCGGACGAGCTAGTCGCGCCACGGCCATATTAGGCCGCGTTGAATGCATGGCATGTGCCTCCGCCCCCCGTCCTTCGACAGGCTCAGGATGAGGGCGAAGGCATTTCAGCGTCCTGTCAGTCTCGACCTCGACGGATGGCGCCGACACCAGCCTGACCTCATCCTGAACCTGTCGAAGGACGGGGGCGAAGGCATTCCGGCGTCTTGCCAGCCTCGATATCGATGGGTAGCGCCGACACCAGCCCTCACCCTCATCCTGAGCTTGTCGAAGGACGAGGGTGAGGGCGATCTGCCGGTCTCTTGCCTGCCTATCCCACCGTCTCCCAATTCCGGCTTTCCGCGGACCGGTAGATCGCCTCCAGCGTGCGCTGCACTGCCAGCCCCTCGCGGAAGTCGGCGTGGCCCGTCTCTTCGCCGGAGATCGCGCGCAGGAGATCGCGCGCCTCGATGGTTTTCAGGTCGTTGAAGCCGAGCTGGTGGCCCGGCGCTACGCAGAAGGCCCCATAGGGTGCGTTGGCGGGGCCGGACAGGATCTTGCGGAAGCCCTCCCGACCGGGTTGACCCGAGGCGACGTAGAGCTCGAGTTCGTTCATGCGTTCGCCAGAGTAGGCGATGGAGCCTTTCGACCCGGTGATCTCGAAATCCTGCCGCATCTTGCGGCCGCCGGCCAGCCAGTTGGCCTCCAAGACACCGTTGCAACCGTTCTCGAAATGCAGGAAGGCGCGGCCGACATCCTCGACCTCGACCGGCACGCGGCGGGCGGAGCCCGGGGCGTCGGGGCGCGTGGGCACCAGCGTCGCCACCTCG
>NZ_JBHSUM010000098.1:0-15167 GCF_042660605.1 Nitratireductor sp. GCM10026969 | reverse complement strand
CGACCGCGGTCTCGAGCGCGGCGATCCGGCGCGAGACGGTCGCATGGTTCAAGCCGAGCCGCCGCGCCCCGCCCAGGATCTGCCCGGTGCGCGCCACGCTCAGAAAGATGCGCACATCGTCCCAGTTCATCGCCGACCCAGTGTCGTGTTTCGCAAAGCCTACTCTATTCGACCTATAATTTCCGCACAACGGATACGCTTTCCCTCGCGTTGCATTCGAGCCCGGCAAGCGGGACAATCAAGGGCAAGGTCAACGAAGGGAGAGCTTCTCATGGAGGAGATCGGTCATTTCATCGGCGGCAAGCGCGTCGCCGGCACGAGCGGGCGCATGCAGGACGTCATGCAGCCCATGGACGGCTCGGTGCGGGCCAAGGTGGCGCTCGCTTCGGCGGCGGAGGTGCGCCAGGCGGTCGAGAACGCCAAGGCGGCCCAACTGAAATGGGGCGCCACCAACCCTCAGCGGCGCGTGCGCGTGCTCATGAAGTTCCTGGAGCTGGTGCACAAGGAGTACGATTCGCTCGCCGAGCTGCTCGCCCGCGAGCACGGCAAGACCATCCCCGATGCCAAGGGCGACATCCAGCGCGGCGTGGAAGTGGTGGAGGTGTGCCTCGGTGCACCGCACATGATGAAGGGCGAATACACCGAAGGCGCAGGCCCGGGGATCGACACCTATTCCATGCGCCAGCCGCTCGGGGTGGTGGCCGGCATCACGCCGTTCAACTTCCCGGCCATGATCCCGCTCTGGAAGATCGCGCCGGCGCTTGCCTGCGGCAACGCCTTCATCCTGAAGCCATCCGAGCGCGACCCGGGCGTGCCCATGCGGATTGCCGAGCTCTTCATCGAGGCCGGCCTGCCGGAGGGCGTGCTGAACGTGGTCAACGGCGACAAGGAAGCCGTCGACGCCATTCTCGACGACCCCGACATCAAGGCGGTGGGCTTTGTCGGCTCGACGCCGATCGCCCAGTACATCTACGGGCGCGCCACGGCCAACGGCAAGCGCGCCCAGTGTTTCGGCGGCGCCAAGAACCACCTCATCATCATGCCCGACGCGGACATGGACCAGACGGTCGATGCGCTGATCGGCGCCGGCTACGGCTCGGCAGGCGAACGCTGCATGGCGGTTTCCGTCGCCGTGCCCGTCGGCAAGGAGACGGCTGATCGGCTGGTGGAGAAGCTCGTGCCGCGGGTGGAAAGCCTGAAAGTCGGCCCCTCCACCGATGCCTCGGCCGATTTCGGCCCGCTGGTGACGAAGGAAGCGCTGGAGCGCGTGAAGGGCTATGTCGATCTCGGTGTGAAGGAAGGCGCCACGCTCGCCGTCGACGGCCGCGGCTTCACGATGCAGGGCTACGAGGACGGCTTCTACATGGGCGGCTGCCTGTTCGACAATGTGACGCCGGACATGCGCATCTACAAGGAAGAGATCTTCGGCCCCGTGCTGTCGGTCGTGCGCGCCAAGAACTATGAGGAAGCGCTGGCGCTGCCGAGCGACCACGAATACGGCAACGGCGTCGCCATCTTCACCCGCGACGGCGACGCCGCGCGCGATTTCGCCGCCCGCGTCGACGTGGGCATGGTGGGCGTCAACGTGCCGATCCCGGTGCCGATCGCCTATTACACCTTCGGCGGCTGGAAGGCCTCCGCCTTCGGCGATCTCAACCAGCACGGCCCCGATGCCTTCCGCTTCTACACCAAGACCAAGACGGTCACCTCGCGCTGGCCGTCCGGCGTCAAGGACGGAGCGGAGTTCGTCATTCCCACGATGCGGTAGGGCGCGATGAAGTGAATTGGAATCGGCCGTGCGTGCCTTTGCCCTCGCCCTTCGACAAGCTCAGGATGAGGGCAAAGGCAGATCGGCCCTCCTGCAAGCTTCGCGAGCAGCGGCGCAAAACCAGCCCTCATGGTGAGCCTGTCGAACCACGAGGGCGGCCGTGCCTTCCCTCGCCCCTCAGGACATTTCCGCCAGCACTTTCTCGATTTCCGGCCCCAGCTCGTTTTTCAAGCTCGCCGGCGAAAAGGGGCCGACATGCTTGTATCGGATCGTGCCGTCGGGACCGACGAGAAAGGTCTCCGGCACGCCGTAAACGCCCCATTCGATAGCCGCGCGGCCGCTTTGGTCCACACCGATCGCATCGAATGGATTGCCGAGTTCGCCGAGGAAGCGGCGGGCGTTTTCCGGCTTGTCCTTGTAGTTGAGTCCGACCAGCCGGATGCGCTCGTCTCCGGCGAGCGCCATCAGGAGCGGATGCTCCTCGCGGCACGGCACGCACCACGACCCCCAGACATTCACCAGCGTGACATTTCCGGAAAAATCCTCCGGCGAGAGGCCTGGCAGGCCGGTCCCCTCGAGCGGGGGCAATGTCGTCTGCGGTGCCGGCTGGCCGATGAGCGCCGAGGGAACCACGGAGGTGTCGCGGCCGGAGAAAAGCTGCGCCAGGAACACCGCCGACAGCGCCAGGAAGGCCAGAAGCGGCAAGATGAGGAGAAGGCGGCGCCCGTTCGGCCCTCTTTCCTGATCGACGCTCACCGTCGCGCCTCCCGGCCGGCTGAACGGCGCCGTATGCCCCGCGCGTCCAGGCCATGAAAGGCGCGTTTCTGCGCCCGCTGGTCAATGAGGATCCAGACGACCAGGCCGGCGATCGCCGAGGCGGAGATGGCGTAGGCCGCCATGACATAGGCGAGATGGCTCATGAGGAACCTCCCTCCATGAGCCGCGCTTCAGCCGCGCGCGCCGACATGCGTTGCATCGCCTTCACGCGTCGCCGCCAGATCTCGGCCCGCATGGCCATCAGATGCAGCGTCAGGAACAAAAGGGTAAAGCCGAGCGCCGAAACGAGCAGCGGCCACAAGAGGCTCGGATGGATCGTCGGCCCGTCGAGGCGGAAGACCGAGGCCGGTTGGTGCAGCGTGTTCCACCAGTCGACGGAGAACTTGATGATGGGAATGTTGATGAAGCCGACCAGCGTGAGGATAGCCGCCGCCCGTGCCGCGCGGCTCTGGTCCTCCAGCGCCCGCGTGAGCGCGATGATGCCGAGATACATCAGGAACAGCACGAAGACGGAGGTCAGCCGCGCGTCCCAAACCCACCATGTGCCCCACATGGGTTTGCCCCAGATGGAGCCGGTGATCAGCGCGAGCGCGGTGAAGGTCGCGCCGATGGGCGCCGCCGCCTTCAGGGAGACGTCGGCCAGCGGATGGCGCCAGACCAGCGTACCGAGGGCGGACAGCGCCATCACCGTGTAGCAGAACATGGCCAGCCACGCGAAGGGCACGTGAATATACATGATGCGTACGGTGATGCCCTGCTGATAATCCTCCGGCGCGGTGAACGCCATGACGAACCCGGCCGCCAGCGCCGCGACGGCCATCCCGCCCAGCCATGGCACGAGCCGGTCGGCGAGCGCCAGGAAGCGCGTCGGATTGGCGAGCGCCGTCAGGCGCGCTGTCACGGTGACGTTCTCATTCATCCCGTCGTAAATAGACCTCACCGGCCCTTCCCGCAATTCTTCCTGTTGCCGCAGGACCGTTCAGTCCGATGTGCGCAGCGCGAGCGCGGCCGCGACCGGCCCGATGACGGCGAAAAACAACGTCAGCGCGGCGAGAATGAGGAAAGGTGGCAGAAACGGATCGGGATCGGCCACCGCCCCGCGGCTCGCCGCCACGCCGAAGATGAGAACGGGAATTGTCAGCGGCAGGATCAGGACGGAGACCAGAAGCCCGCCGCGCGGCAGCGCCACCGTCAGTGCCGCCCCCACCGCGCCGATGAAGGTGATGGCCGGGGTGCCCACCGCCAACGTCAACGCGGCCGCCGCAAGGCCGGAGGCCGGCACGTTCATGAACAGTCCGAGCAGCGGCGCCACCGCCACCAGCGGCAGCACGTTCGCCGTCCAGTGCGCAAGGCACTTCACGAAGACGGTCGCCGCCAGCATGTGCCGGTCCTCGGCCATGACGAGCAGATCAAGCGCTCCGTCCTCCCGATCTGCCTGGAACAGACGCTCGAGCCCGAGAAGGCTGGCAAGCAGCGCGCCGATCCACAAAACGGCCGGTCCGATGCGCGCGAGCAGGTTGAGGTCCGGCCCGACGCCGAAGGGAATGACGGCGACGACCGCGAGGAAAAAAAGCACGCCCGTCAGCGCCCCGCCCCCGGCGCGCACGCCAAGCCGCACCTCGCGGAGATAAAGGGCGAGCATCAGGGTGCGCTCCCGTTGTAAGAGACGCAAGCCGTCAAGATTTCATCCCCGCACTCCCATCGGCAATTCCGCTGCTCCCTCCAGCCCCAGCGGCAGGTGTGTGGCGGCGACAATGATGCCACCCGCGCGCAGATGCGCATGCATCAGTTCGGCAAACCGCGCTTCGGATGCCCGGTCGAGGCCCGCGGTCGGCTCGTCCAGAAGCCAGATGGGACGGTGCGTGGCGAGCAGCCGGGCAATGGCGGCGCGGCGCCGCTGGCCGGTGGAAAGATAGCCGAAGGGCAGATGCCCGATATCCAGGAGCCCCACCGTCTCCAGAGCCTCCTCGACCGTCGCCTTTCCCGCACCGAGGAAGCGGCGCCAGAAGTCCAGGTTCTCCTCCACCGTCAGTGTGTTCTTCATCGCGTTGAGATGGCCGAGATAATGGGCAGCGGCGGGCAGGTCGGGCCATTCCGTCCCGCCGCCCGCGAGGGAGACATGCCCCTCCACGGGTCGCAGCAATCCGGCCAGGACGCGCAGCAGGGTCGACTTGCCGGCCCCGTTCGGCCCCGTGACGATAAGCGCCCGTCCCCCTTCCACCGTGAAGGACAGGCCGGAGAAGATGCGCTCCCCCCCGCGCTCGCCGCTCAGATCTTCGGCGGCAAGCCGCATGTTTTTCTGTCCGACGGGCAATGCGCTTTCCTGAAACCTGTTGGAGAACTGTTTTGCGAAAACTCGCTATGGAACTCTCATACGAAATTCTCTATACCCCGGACAACCACGCCAGCGGTCGGCGTGTCAGACTTTGTGCCGATGCCCGCGCGCGCGCCGCCTTGACCGGCCGGGACGCAGGGGAGCGGACACGCGGAAATGACCGTACCCGCACCTACGCGCCTGTCGCCTCAGGAGTCCGTTCCCGTTTCGGATGAACAGACCAGGATAGGATCGCCCGTGTCAAATTCCCTCGACAGTTTCAATTGCCGCCGTACCCTCGAAGTGGGGGACAAGGAATATGTCTATTTCGATCTGAAGGAAGCGGAGAAGAACGGCCTTTCCGGCATCTCCAGGCTGCCCTTCTCAATGAAGGTGCTGCTCGAAAACCTGCTGCGCAAGGAGGACGGGCGCTCGGTCACCAAGGAGAGCATCCAGGCGGTGGCGAGTTGGCTGGAGGACAAGGGCACGGCGGGCGTGGAGATCGCCTATTCGCCGGCCCGCGTGCTCATGCAGGACTTCACCGGCGTTCCGGCGGTCGTCGACCTGGCCGCCATGCGCGACGCGATGGCAGCGCTCGGCGGCGACCCGGAGAAGATCAACCCGCTGGTGCCCGTCGACCTCGTCATCGACCACTCGGTGATCGTCGACGAGTTCGGCTCGCCGATGGCCTTCAAGCGCAATGTCGAGCTGGAATACAAGCGCAACGGCGAGCGCTACCGTTTCCTGAAGTGGGGCCAGCAGGCCTTCAAGAACTTCCGCGTCGTGCCCCCAGGCACCGGCATCTGCCACCAGGTGAACCTCGAATATCTGGGCCAGGTCGTCTGGAGCAAGGACGAGGACGGCGCGACGGTCGCCTATCCGGACACCTGCGTGGGCACCGATTCGCACACCACCATGATCAACGGGCTCGGCGTGCTCGCCTGGGGCGTGGGCGGCATCGAGGCCGAGGCCGCCATGCTCGGCCAGCCCGTCTCCATGCTCCTGCCCGAGGTCATCGGCTTCAAGCTGACCGGCAAGCTGGGTGAGGGCGTGACGGCTACCGACCTCGTGCTCACCGTCACGCAGATGCTGCGCCAGAAGGGCGTGGTCGGCAAGTTCGTCGAGTTCTACGGCCCCGGCCTCGATTCGATGACGCTGGCCGACCGGGCGACCATCGGCAACATGTCGCCGGAATACGGCGCCACCTGCGGCTTCTTCCCCGTCGACGGAGAGACCGTGAACTACCTCACCACCTCCGGCCGCACGGAAGAGCGCATCGCCCTGGTCGAAGCCTATGCCAAGGCGCAGGGCATGTGGCGGGAATCGGACGCGCCGGAGCCGGTCTTCACCGACACGCTGGCGCTCGACCTCGGCGACGTCGTGCCGTCCATGGCCGGACCGAAGCGGCCCGAGGGCCGCATTCCGCTCGGCAGCATCGCCTCGGGCTTCGAGGAGGCGCTTGCGAAGGAGTACAAGAAGACCGTCGACACCGATAAGCGCTATCCGGTCGAGGGCGAGGACTTTAACATCGGCCACGGCGACGTGGCGATCGCCGCCATCACCTCCTGCACCAACACCTCCAACCCGAGCGTGCTGATCGCCGCCGGCCTGCTCGCCCGCAACGCAAACCGCCTCGGCCTCAAGCAGAAGCCCTGGGTGAAGACCTCGCTGGCGCCGGGCAGCCAGGTGGTTGCCGAGTATCTGGAAAGGGCCGGCCTGCAGAAGGAGCTCGACCAGCTCGGCTTCAACCTGGTCGGCTTCGGCTGCACCACCTGCATCGGCAATTCCGGTCCGCTGCCCGAGCCGATCTCCAAGACCATCAACGACAAGGGCCTGATCGTCGCCTCGGTGCTTTCGGGCAACCGCAACTTCGAGGGCCGCGTCTCTCCGGACGTGCAGGCGAACTATCTCGCCTCGCCACCGCTGGTGGTTGCCTATGCGCTGGCCGGCTCCGTGACCATGGATCTCACCAGCGAGCCGCTGGGCGAGGACAAGGACGGCAAGCCCGTCTATCTGAAGGACGTCTGGCCCTCCAATCACGAGGTGCAGGAGTTCATCCAGAAGAACGTCACGCGCGAGCTCTTCGCCTCCAAATACGCCGACGTCTTCAAGGGCGACGCGCTGTGGCAGGAGGTCAAGGCACCGTCCGGCCAGACCTATGCATGGGATGGCGGGTCGACCTATGTGCAGAACCCGCCCTATTTCGAGGGCATGGGACCGACGCCGAAGCCTGCCGGCGACATCAAGGGCGCGCGCGTCCTCGGCCTTTTCGGCGACAAGATCACCACCGACCACATCTCGCCGGCCGGCTCCATCAAGGCGGCCTCGCCCGCCGGCAAGTACCTGATGGACCACGGGGTGGGCGCCGCCGACTTCAACCAGTACGGAACGCGGCGCGGCAATCACGAGGTCATGATGCGCGGCACCTTCGCCAATATCCGCATCCGCAACCATATGCTGGGCGAGAACGGCAGCGAGGGCGGCTACACGATCCACTATCCCTCCAAGGAGGAGATGTCGATCTACGACGCCGCCATGCGCTACCGCCAGGAAGGCGTGCCGCTGGTGGTCTTCGCCGGCGTGGAATACGGCAACGGCTCCTCCCGTGACTGGGCGGCCAAGGGCACCAACCTCCTCGGCGTGCGCGCCGTCATCGCCCGCTCCTTCGAGCGCATCCACCGTTCAAACCTCGTCGGCATGGGCGTCATCCCTTTCGTCTTTGCCGAGGACACGAGCTGGCAGGAACTGGGGCTGAAGGGCGACGAGACCGTGACCATCGAGGGCCTCGACGACATCAGGCCGCGTGTGACCCTGACGGCCGAGATCACCTATGCCGACGGAACGGTGAAGGATGTCCCGGTGCTCTGCCGCATCGATACGGAGGACGAGCTGGAATACTTCAAGAACGGCGGCATCCTGCCCTATGTCCTGCGCGACCTTGCCGCCTGATCGCCGCTTGATGGGCAATGCGGCGAAGGTCGATCACCCATAGCGAGGACCGTCATCCCGGAACCCTGAGCGATAGCGCAGGCTGTCCGGGATGACGCGCGAGGTGGCAGGATAGCGGATCCTCTGCCTGCCAAGTACTCCTCACCTGACGCATCTGGCGTTTACTGGATCACCCCACAGGCAATGCGGTCGCCCGATTCACCGGAAGGCTGGCTGCTGTAGTCATCCGCTCCGGAATGCAGGACAACGGCCGAGCCGTCTTCATCCTGCAGCGGGTTCTCCCCGTCTTCACCGATGGAAACCCGGTCCGTGAAGAATTCGACCTTCAGAACCCCGTTCTCCCCGACATGCACATTGGGCAGGTCACCGGGATGCGGCCCGTTCTCGCTCAGAACACCGTGCTCCATGTCGCCGGCATAATGACCGCCAGCCGATTCGAAATTGTTCTCGGTGCTGCATTCACCCGTCTCATGGATATGGAAACCGTGCGGGCCCGGCGGCAGGTCCGTCATCTCCACCACGATGTGCACCATGCCGGAGCGCGTGGCGTTGAACGTCACCGTCCCCACCGCGCTCTCTTCGGTGTTGATCATATTGGCGGAAAGGCTCTCCGCCTCCTGTGCGTGTGCTGCCGTGAGCGGCAGCAACGCGGCCAGCATCGCCGTAACCGTTGCTCGCATGAAAATTCTCCTGTCTCGCGTGGTCTCTGCTACGCGGCGAACGGACGGCACGGCTTTTTGTTTCATCGCGGGGGCCGGCGATCGGCCCTACAGCCGCTCGCCGGAGGGGTCTTTCATCGAACGAAGCGGCCAGGGCGGCATGGTTTCCAGAAAGGCCTCGAGGTCCCTCTCCTCAGCCGCCTGCCGCAGGAAAGCTCGGCGCTCCCGACTGATCAAGGGGTCAAGATGGCTCGTGTCGCGTGGACCGACTTCTTCCAGGAAAACCGGCGTCGTCAGATGATGGAGGTAATATGCGACGTCTGGACTGAGTTCGACATGATCCGACAGTTCATCGGGCCAGAAGCAACGTATTGACGGGCCCCTCGATGGCTGATTGCGCGTAAAAAAAAACGCCCCTCGATCAACCCAACCAGCTTCTCCTCGAACGCATTGGCGGCCCGGCGCGAGAAACGGCCGCAGAAGTAGAGATCGGTGGGAACCGTCGGAAGTTCGATAAGCTTGTCGACCGCTGCGGCCGATAGGCATTGCGTGAGAGGCCTAAGCGATCCGAGTTCAGATTGGCCAAACCTCGCGAGCAACAGCAATGGCTTACGCAAAGCTTGGGCGAGAATGGCCGTGAAATGACCGCGCTTGAATGCGTCGGCTAACCGGCCGCTCCGTCACGCCGGCAGGATGGCGCCTTCCAGCGTTGTCAGCTGGTCCAGAAATTCCTCGGCCCGCGTGCGGGTCTCGTGATCTTCGGCATCCTGAACGTCCTCGCGCGCCTCCTGAATGCGGCGGGCGAGATCCTCGCGGTTGAGTTCGTTCACATGCACCGCCGACTCGGCAAGGAGCGTGCAGCCTTCCGGCAGGACGTCGGCAAAGCCGCCGAAGACGACGTAGCGGTCTTCCCTGCCGCCGTGGGAAATGGCGATGACCCCCGGTCTGATGTTGGTCATGGTCGGCGCATGGTTGGCCAGCACCGTCATCTCGCCCTCGGTGCCTGGTATAACCACCTGATCGACGTCCTGCGAAAACAGGAGCCGTTCGGGCGAGACCAGATCGAACTTGAATGCTTCTGCCATATGCAACCCAGTGAACAGCGAATGGTGAATAGTGAATGGCCGGAAAGACCGGCCGTCACCAAGCCACGATTCCCTATCCGCTACTCCCTATTCACCATTACGATTGACCGTCGGCCCAAATCACGCCGCTTCCGCCGCCAGGCGCTCGGCCTTCTCGACCGCGTCCTCGATCGTGCCGACCATGTAGAACGCCGCCTCCGGCAGGTGGTCGTACTCACCGGCGACCAGGCCCTTGAAGCCCTTGATCGTGTCGGCGAGATCGACCAGCTTGCCCGGCGAGCCGGTGAACACCTCGGCCACGAAGAAGGGCTGCGACAGGAAGCGCTCGATCTTGCGGGCGCGGGCCACCGTCAGCTTGTCCTCTTCGGAAAGCTCGTCCATGCCCAGGATGGCGATGATGTCCTGCAGCGACTTGTAGCGCTGCAGCGTCTGCTGCACGTCCCGCGCCACCTGGTAGTGCTCCTCACCGACGATCATCGGGTCGAGCATGCGCGAGGTGGAGTCGAGCGGGTCCACGGCCGGGTAGATGCCCTTCTCGGAGATGGCGCGGTTGAGCACCGTCGTCGCATCCAGGTGGGCGAAGGAGGTGGCCGGCGCCGGGTCGGTCAGGTCGTCGGCCGGCACGTAGATGGCCTGCACCGAGGTGATCGAGCCGGTGGTGGTCGTCGTGATGCGCTCCTGCAGGGCGCCCATGTCGGTGGCGAGCGTCGGCTGGTAGCCCACGGCCGAGGGAATGCGGCCGAGCAGCGCCGACACTTCCGAGCCCGCCTGGGTGAAGCGGAAGATGTTGTCGACGAAGAACAGCACGTCCTGGCCCTGGTCGCGGAAATATTCGGCGACCGTGAGACCCGTCAGGCCGACGCGGGCGCGGGCGCCGGGCGGCTCGTTCATCTGGCCATAGACGAGCGCGGCCTTGGATCCCTCGCCGCCGCCGGCCTTGTTCACGCCCGATTCGATGAACTCGTGATAAAGGTCGTTGCCCTCGCGGGTGCGCTCGCCGACACCGGCGAACACCGAGTAGCCGCCGTGGGCCTTGGCGACGTTGTTGATCAGCTCCTGGATGAGCACCGTCTTGCCCACGCCGGCGCCGCCGAACAGGCCGATCTTGCCGCCCTTGGCGTAGGGCGCGAGCAGGTCGAGCACCTTGATGCCCGTGACGAGAATCTCGGACTCCGTCGACTGCTCCACATAGGTGGGCGCGGGCTGGTGGATGCCGCGCATCTCCGTCGCCGTGATCGGCCCGGCCTCGTCCGTCGGTTCGCCGATCACGTTGATGATGCGGCCGAGCATTTCCGGCCCGACGGGAACCGAGATCGGTGCGCCCGTGTCGGTGACCTCCTGGCCGCGGACGAGCCCTTCCGTGCCGTCCATGGCGATGCAGCGCACCGTGTTTTCGCCGAGGTGCTGCGCAACCTCAAGCACCAGCCGGTTGCCGTGATTATCGGTCTCCAGCGCGTTCAGGATGGCGGGCAGATGATCCTCCTCGAAGCGCACGTCGACGACGGCGCCGATCACCTGCCGGACGGTCCCAACGGCACCGCTCGACTTGGCACGGGTCGCGGGCGTGGAGGTGGTCGCACTTGCCTTGGCGGCGCCTCTTCTGGTCGGCTTCACGGCCGGCTTGGACGCGGCTGTGGTCCTGGCGGCACCTTTGCTCGCCGCGGTGGTCTTGGCCGTACCTGCCGAGGCCCTCTTGGGGGTCGCTGCTTTAGCCATTCTTCTACCCTTCTTCAGTCCGTTAAAGCGCCTCGGCGCCCGAAATGATCTCGATCAGTTCCTTGGTGATCTGCGCCTGACGCTGACGGTTGTAGGTGATCGACAACTTGTCGATCATCTCACCGGCATTGCGTGTCGCGTTGTCCATGGCGGTCATCCTCGCCCCCATCTCGCCGGCGGCATTCTCGAGCAGCGCCCGGAAGATCTGCACCGCGATGTTGCGGGGAATGAGATCGGCCAGGATGGAAGCGGCATCCGGCTCGTACTCGTAGTGCGCGCCCGTATCCGCGCTCTGCGATTCCGGGACGGCCGCCGGGATGATCTGCTGTGCGGTCGGAATCTGGCTGATGACCGACTTGAACTGCGAGTAGAACAGCGTGCAGACGTCGAAGCCACCTTCCTGGAAGAGTCCGATCACCCGCTTGGCGATCTCGTTGGCGTTGCCGAAGCCGATCTGCTTGACCTCGCGCAGGTCGATCCTGTCGATGATGAGCTGGCTGTATTCCCGGCGCAGGATGTCGTAGCCCTTCTTGCCGACGCACAGGATCTTCACCTGCTTGCCGTCGGCGAGAAGCTTGCGCACATGCTCGCGTGCGAGCCGCGCGATCTGGCTGTTGAAGCCGCCGCACAGCCCGCGCTCGGCGGTGCACACGATCAGAAGGTGCGTGTCCTCCTTGCCCGTGCCGGCCATCAGCGGCGGCGCATCGCTACCCGACACCGAACCGGCGACATTGGCGAGCACGTCGTCCATGCGCTCGGCATAGGGCCGGGCGGCCTCGGCCGCGTCCTGCGCGCGGCGCAGTCTCGCCGCGGCGACCATCTGCATCGCCTTGGTGATCTTCTGCGTCGACTTGACGGAAGCGATCCGGTTGCGGAGGTCCTTGAGCGAAGGCATGCGCGATCAGCCCTCTTAAGCGAAGTTCTTGGCGAAAGCGTCGATCTCGGCCTTGAGATTGCCGCGCAGCTCGTCCGAAAGCGCCTTCTCCTTGCGGATCGCCTCAAGCACCTCCTTGCCTTCCGAGCGCATGTGCGACAGGAGGCCTTCCTCGAAACGCGTCACATCGTCGAGCGCCAGCTTGTCGAGATAACCCTGCACGCCGGCAAAGATCACCGCCACCTGCTCCTCGGTCTTGAGCGGCGAGAACTGCGGCTGCTTCAAAAGCTCCGTCAGGCGGGCGCCGCGGTTGAGCAGGCGCTGCGTGGCGGCATCGAGGTCGGAGCCGAACTGGGCGAAGGCGGCCATCTCGCGGTACTGCGCCAGCTCGCCCTTGATGGAGCCGGCCACCTGCTTCATGGCCTTGACCTGTGCGGCCGAACCCACGCGGGAGACCGAGAGGCCCACATTCACCGCCGGACGGATGCCCTGGAAGAACAGGTTCGTCTCGAGGAAGATCTGACCGTCGGTGATGGAAATCACATTGGTCGGGATATAGGCCGAAACGTCGTTGGCCTGTGTCTCGATGATCGGCAGCGCCGTCAACGAGCCCGCGCCGTTGTCCTCGTTCATCTTGGCCGCGCGCTCCAGAAGGCGCGAATGCAGGTAGAACACGTCACCCGGGTAGGCCTCGCGGCCGGGCGGACGGCGCAGGAGCAGCGACATCTGGCGGTAGGCGACGGCCTGCTTGGACAGATCGTCATAGCCGATCACGGCATGCTTGCCGTTGTCGCGGAAATACTCGCCCATGGCACACCCGGCAAACGGCGCCAGGAACTGCAGGGGTGCGGGGTCCGAGGCCGTGGCGGCAACGATGATGGAGTATTCGAGCGCGCCGCGCTCCTCCAGCACCTTCACGAACTGGGCCACCGTCGAGCGCTTCTGGCCGACGGCTACATAGACGCAGTAGAGCTTCTGGCTCTCGTCGTCGCCCTCGTTGAGCGGCTTCTGGTTGAGGAAAGTGTCGAGCACGATGGCGGTCTTGCCGGTCTGGCGGTCGCCGATGATCAGCTCGCGCTGGCCGCGGCCGATCGGTATCAGGGCGTCGATGGCCTTGAGCCCCGTCGCCATCGGCTCATGCACGGATTTGCGCGGGATGATGCCCGGCGCCTTCACGTCGACGCGGCGGCGCTCGACGCCCTTGATCGGGCCCTTGCCGTCGATCGGATTGCCGAGCGGGTCGACGACGCGGCCGAGCAGATCCGGTCCCACCGGCACGTCGACGATGGCGCCGGTGCGCTTGACGGTGTCGCCTTCCTTGATGTCGCGGTCGGAGCCGAAGATCACGACGCCGACATTATCGACCTCGAGGTTCAGCGCCATGCCCTTGATGCCGCCGGGGAATTCGACCAGCTCGCCGGCCTGGCAATTGTCGAGGCCGTAAACGCGGGCGATGCCGTCACCGACGGAAAGCACCTGGCCGACCTCGGAGACCTCGGCCTCCTTGCCGAAATTCTTGATCTGGTCCTTGAGAATTGCGGAAATTTCCGCCGCGCGGATATCCATCAGCCGACCTCTTTCAGTGCAAGCTTGAGCGAATTGAGTTTGGTTTTGAGCGACGTGTCGATCTGGCGCGAGCCGAGCTTAACGACGATGCCGCCGAGCAGCGAGGGATCGACGGTCAGCTTCACCGCCACGTCCTTGCCGGCAACCTCCTTGAGGCTTTCTTGCAACTCCCGCTCCTGAGCGGCGGTCAGCGCATGAGCGGAGGTCACCTCCGCAGCCACCTCGCCGCGCGCGTCCGCGGCAATCTCGCGGAAGGCGCGAATCATCTGCGGTACGGCAAAAAGGCGTCGGTTTCTCGCCACGACACGAAGAAAATTGCCGGTCAGCCCACCGATCTCCGCCTTGTCCAGGACGGCGCCGAGGGCCCTGAACTGATCGTCGGCTGAAAAGGCCGGGCTCCTGACCAGCCGCTGGAGATCCTCGCTCTCCTCGAGCAACGCCTCAAAACGGGCAAGATCGCTCTCCACGGAGGCAACGGCGTTCGATTCCTGGGCCAGTTCGAACAGCGACCGCGCGTAGCGCCCTGCCACTCCGGAGATCATCGAGCCAGATTCTGCCACGGGATGGTCTCTTCTCTTGAGCTTGGGTCGAGAGATCCGATGCTGGAGCGCGAAGACTCGGGCTAAATCTCTGACCTTGTTGATAGTTATTCAACACAGGCGAACGGGCGCCGCCGTCCCCCGGCCGAAAGCCGAATGCCGTCTAGCACAGGCCCGCGGGACTCGCAACACGCGGGCCCCCGGGATTTACGGCCCCTTTGTCGCATCCCCCGCCCAAACAACCGGACCCAGGATATCAGGGCACGAATCCGAGCGCGAAGGCGAGCGGCAGCGCCGCCAATACGAGCATGAGAACAAGCCCGAGCCAGTTGCGCAGGGTGCTGCCGCGGTCGGACATCATGGAGACGAGACAGCCGAAGGCAGCAAACGCCCAGGAAAGCCCCAGCGTCAAGTAGATGAGCGGCTGGGCAAAAAGGATCGCCGAAAGCCCCACGCCGATATAGAAGCCGCCGAGCTGCGCCCGGGACGCCATAAGAGGGTCCGGGCGCCCCTCCATCGTCGCCAGCCGCAGCGCGCGCAAGGTCAGCCGCGGCGCGAACATGGCGACAAAGCCGAGGAGGATGGTGAAAGCAGCCGCCCCCCAGGCGAGCCACTCGCCCTGGCTATAGGGCCAGGGAAACGCGAAGTTCATCTGCAACATCTCCGAGCGCAAGTTGAGGCCCAGCCTAATACCCCGTCTGGGCCTTCTCTGTCAGCGGACGAATAAGATGAATTCTTTAAAGAAAGCTCTGCGGATCGATATCCACCTGCACGCGCACCGATCCCCGCGGCTTCGGCGCGGCCTCCAAGAGCGTCCGCAAATATGCCTGAATGTCGGCACGCCGCGTGCCGTGCACCAGCAGGCGGAAGCGGTGCCGGCCGGCGACTAGCGCCAGCGGCGCCTCGGCGGGGCCGAGGAC
>NZ_JBHSUM010000097.1:0-15316 GCF_042660605.1 Nitratireductor sp. GCM10026969 | reverse complement strand
GATCGAGCACCACCCCATCGGCGCCGGCCTCGTTGGCCGCGTCGATGGAGGCGGCGCTGTTGGGACCACAGTCGACGGTGACGATCAGGCCGGCGCCCCGCCGCGCCAATTCACGCATGGCCTCGGGATTGGGGCCGTAGCCCTCGAAGATGCGGTCGGGGATGTAGATCTCGGACGCCACGCCATAGTGGGCGAGAAAGCGCTTCATCATGGCCGAGGACGCCGCCCCGTCGACGTCGTAATCGCCGAAGATCGCCACACGCTCCTGCCGGCGCACGGCCTCCGCGATGCGTGCGGCCGCCAGCTCCATGTCGGTCAGCGAGGCCGGATCCGGGAGAAGATCGCGGATCGACGGCGCCAGGAAGCGCGCCGCCTCATCCTGGGAAACGCCGCGCCCGGCCAGAACGCGGGCGACGATTTCCGGAAACCCATGGCTCTGGGCCATGCCGAGCGCCAGGTTTTCGCCGCGCGCATCCAGCCTGTGCTCCCAGGCCACACCGCGCGCCGATTGCTTGACGTCGAGGAAATACCGCTTTTCGCCGCTCAACCCGTTCTCCCGTCGCTAAGCGGAAACTAGCCGGTCGACGGGGCAAATTGAAAGCGTTTCAGAACTTATCCAGATCCTGATGCCGCGCCTTGATCTCGCGCACGGTGCGCGAGGAGGACCGCATGACGATCGTGTGAGTCTGGATCGAGTCGCGCGCGAACTTGACGCCGGCAAGCATGTTGCCGTCGGTCACGCCGGTGGCGGCGAAGAGCACGTCGCCGCTCGCCATCTCCTCCATGCGGTAGACCTTGCCCGGGTCGGAAATCCCCATCTTGGCCGCGCGCGCCACCTTCTCTTCCGTGTTGAGCTGCAGGCGCCCCTGCATCTGCCCGCCGATGCAGCGCAAGGCCGCGGCTGCCAGCACGCCCTCAGGGGCGCCGCCGATGCCCATATAGATGTCGATGCCCGTCTCCTCCGGGTCGGTGGTGTGGATCACGCCGGCCACGTCGCCGTCGCCGATGAGGCGGATCGCCGCACCCGTGGCCCGCACCTCCTCGACGAGGCGCGCATGGCGCGGCCGGTCGAGGATGCAGGCGGTGATCTCGGAAACGGAAACGTCCTTGGCCTTGGCCAGGTTCTCGATATTCTCCGCCGCAGGCGCATCGAGATCGACGACACCGGCCGGAAAGCCCGGCCCGATGGCGATCTTCTCCATATAGACGTCAGGCGCGTAGAGCAGGCTACCGCGTTCTGCGATGGCGATGACGGCGAGCGAATTGGGCAGGTTCTTGGCGCAGATGGTGGTGCCCTCGAGCGGATCGAGGGCGATGTCGACGCCCGGCCCCTCGTCCAGGCCCACCTCCTCGCCGATATAGAGCATGGGCGCCTCGTCGCGCTCGCCCTCGCCGATCACCACGGTGCCCTGGATCGGCAGGCGGTTCAGTTCGGTGCGCATGGCGTCCACCGCCGCCTGGTCGGCGGCCTTCTCGTCGCCGCGCCCGCGCAGCCTGGCCGCGGCGACGGCCGCGCGCTCGGTGACACGGACGAGTTCCAAGGTGAGGATCCGGTCGAGGCCGGCCTGGGGGCTCTTCGGCATAAAGGTCATCCCTGTTCTCCCGGAGGGGTGCGGTGAGCGAAACGGCTCCGCGCGTGCTTTATGGATGTCTTGTGGCAAAGTGCGCAGGCGACGGCAAGAGCCGCCCCGCGCACCTTACAAACATGAATCGATTGAATAATTGTGACGGGCGTTCAGGCCGCCCTCTCGATGCGGATGACCTGCGGCTTGCTCGTCAAATGGCCGTCCTCGGTGACGCCGGCCACCGCCTTGCGCACGGCTGCCTCCATCGTCTCGTGGGTAACGAGGATCACTGTCTTGTCCTCCTCCTTGCCCGCTTCGCCGTGCTGGACGATGGATTGAAGCGAAATGCCGTTTTCGGCCATGCGCCGGGCGATCGCCGCGAAGACGCCAGTGCGGTCGTGCACGGTCAGCCTGATGAAGTATCCGCCGGCATGGGCGCGCATGCGTGCCCGCTCATAGGCCGCCAGTTCCTTCGCCGGCCAGCCGAAGACGGGACCGTGCTGGAAGCCGGGACGGCTCTTGGCGATATCGGCGATGTCGCCGATAACCGCCGAAGCCGTGGCGTCGCCCCCGGCACCGGGGCCCGACAAGAGCACCTCGCCCAGCATGTCGGTCTCGATGGCGACCGCATTCGTCACCCCGTGCACCTGGGCGATCACCGAGCTCGTCGGCACCATGGTGGGATGCACGCGCTGCTCGATGCCGGTGTCGGTCTTCTGCGCCACGCCCAAAAGCTTGATGCGGTAGCCCAACTCGCTTGCGGCGCGGATGTCGGCCTGGGTGATGTTGGAAATGCCTTCCAGATAGACGTCGTCGGCCGAAATGCGGCAGCCGAAGGCGAGGCTCGTCAGGATCGACAGCTTGTGGGCGGTGTCCTGGCCCTCGATGTCGAAGGTCGGATCGGCCTCCGCATAGCCCAGCTTCTGCGCGTCCGCCAGGCAGTCCTCGAAGGATAGCCCCTCCTCTTCCATGCGCGTGAGAATGTAATTGCAGGTGCCGTTCAGAATGCCGAAGACCCGGCCGACGCGGTTGCCGGCCAGCGCCTCGCGCATGGTCTTGATGATCGGGATACCGCCGGCCACAGCCGCCTCGTAATTGAGGAGAACGCCGTTTTTCTCGGCGATCTCGGCAAGCGCGACACCATGGCGGGAAAGCAGCGCCTTGTTCGCCGTCACCACGTGGCGCCCGGCCTCGAGTGCGGCGCGCACGGAGGCGAGCGCCGGCCCGTCCTCGCCGCCGATCAGTTCGACGAAGACCTCGATCTCCGGTGAACGCGCCAGCGCCACCGGATCGTCGAACCACTGCGCGTTGGCAAGATCGATGCCGCGGTCGCGGTCGCGGTCGCGCGCCGATACGGCCACCGCCGTGATCCCGCGCCCGCACTGCCGCGTGAGATCGGACGTCTTGTCCTGAAGCATCCGCACGACACTGGCACCCACGGTGCCCAGACCGGCAATTCCAACGCGCAAGGCTTCAGCCATATCGGGCGTGTCCCTCCGATTTTCGAGTTGATGTGATTGTCAGCGCCGCGCCGCCAGCGCCACGACATTGTCGGGCGCTTCGCCGGCCGTTGCCAGGAAACGCTTGATCGAGCGGGCGGCCTGGCGGATGCGGTGCTCGTTCTCGACAAGCGCGATGCGCACGTAATCGTCACCATGTTCGCCGAAGCCGACACCGGGTGCGACGGCCACTTCCGCCTTCTCAACGAGGACCTTGGAGAACTCCAGCGAACCCATGGCCCGGAACGGCTCCGGGATCGGCGCCCAGGCGAACATGGTTGCCGGCGGCGGCGGCACATGCCAGCCGGCACGCCCGAAGGCTTCCACAAGAACGTCCCGGCGGCGCTGATAAACGCTGCGCACCTCTTCGATCTCCGTCCCGTCCGAGTTCAACGCGGCCGCCGCCGCCACCTGGATCGGCGTGAAGGCGCCATAGTCGAGATAGGATTTGACGCGCGAGAGCGCCGCGATCAGCCGCTCGTTGCCGACCGCAAAGCCCATGCGCCAGCCGGGCATGGAAAAGGTCTTCGACATGGAAGTGAACTCCACCGCCACATCCATCGCGCCGGGCACCTCGAGAAGCGAGGGCGGCGGGTTGCCGTCGAAATAGATCTCTGCATAGGCGAGGTCGGAGAGAACGATGATGTCGTGCTTGCGGGCAAACGCCACCACGTCCTTGTAGAAATCCTGCGAGGCGATGCACGCCGTCGGGTTGGACGGATAGTTGAGGATGAGCGCCAGCGGCTTCGGGATGGAGTGCCGCACCGCCCGCTCCAGCGCCGGGATGAAGCCGTCGTCCGGCTCGGCCTGCATGGAGCGGATCACCCCGCCCGACATGATGAAGCCGAAGGCGTGGATCGGATAGGTCGGGTTCGGGCACATCACCACGTCGCCGGGCGCGGTGATGGCCTGCGCCATGTTGGCGAAGCCTTCCTTGGACCCCAGCGTGGCGACGACCTGCGTCTCCGGATCGAGCTTTACGCCGAAGCGGCGCGCGTAATAGGCCGCCTGTGCCCGGCGCAGCCCCGGAATGCCGCGGGAAGAGGAATAGCGATGCGTGCGCGGATCGCGCACCACGTCGCAGAGCTTGTCGACGATCGCCTGGGGGGTGGGCAGATCCGGATTGCCCATGCCCAGGTCGATGATGTCGGCCCCGCGCGAGCGGGCGCTGGCCTTCAGCCGGTTCACCTGCTCGAATACATACGGCGGGAGTCGACGAATCTTGTGAAACTCTTCCATGGCGGCTTTTTCCGGTGGGATTGCTTACGGCCTATACACCCGTTCGCCCAGCCGGTCGATAGTGTCGGACGAACGCGGCAGCTTCACGGCGCCCGTGCCGAAAGGCGCCGCAGGCCGAACCCTATTGCCCGGCCGCGTCGATCTCACTCAGGGCGCGATCGCCATGGGAGCGGGCGAGCAGCCGCAGCCGCTCCTCTTCGGTAAGCGCCTGCGCGGAGGAGACCGGGGGCGTGGCCTGCCGCTGGCGAAGGCCTTCGAGTTCACCCGTCAGCCGCTGGCGGTCGCTTTCGGAAAGCTGAGGCGATGCCGCGGCGGCCGGAACGTTGATATTGGGATAGCCGTCGGGCGAGGTCGGCCTTTGCGGCGCCCCGGCTGCGGCTGGCGGCGCGACCGACGGCACCGCGTCATCGAGCGACATCGACGTGCATGAGACAGGCAGGCCGAGCAGCGGAACCACAAGCCAGAGAGCCCGCAAAATGGGAGAATATTCTCGATTCCGGCCGGCAATTTTCATATGTTTTTCCGCTCGTCGCACTATTGTGAGAGTGCAAATGGACAATAATGGCGTACCGCGCTCGCGGGAGGTCACGCGCAAAGAATGATGCACTCAGGCAAGCAGGACAAGGAAAAAGCGAACGGCGGCACCAAGGCCGAAGCCTATACGGTGCGCGATCCGCAGCGTTTCGCGCTCAATCTCGCCCGCGCGCTGGAGGAGGCCGGCAAGGCGGCCGCGGCGTGGTCCGGTCCGCGCGAACGCGGCGAGATCCGTGACGGCATGGCCGACCCGATGGCCGACATGGTGAAGACCTTCACCAAGCTGACCGAGTACTGGATGGCGGATCCGGCGCGGGCGCTGGAAGCGCAGACGCAGCTCTTTTCCGGCTACATGAATATCTGGGCCAATTCCATCCGCCGCATGCGCGGGGAAACGCCGGAGGCCGAGACGGTGGAGCCGGAGCCCGGAGACCGGCGCTTCAAGGACCCCGATTGGGCGAGCCACGCTTTTTTCGATTTTCTGAAGCAGGCCTATCTGGTGACGGCGCGCTGGGCCGCCGATCTGGTGGAGAACGCAGAAGGGCTCGATGAGGAATCGCGCCACAAGGCCCGCTTCTATGTGCGCCAGTTCACCGACGCGCTGTCCCCCTCCAACTTCGTCATGACCAATCCGCAGCTTCTGCGCGAAACCTTCGAATCGGACGGGGAAAACCTGGTTCGCGGCATGCGCATGCTCGCCGAGGACATCGCCGCCGGCAAAGGTGAACTCAGGCTACGCCAGGCCGACTACTCGAAATTCGAGGTGGGCCGGAACCTGGCCACCACGCCGGGCAAGGTGGTCGCGCGCAACGCGCTCGCGGAGATCATCCAGTATGCGCCGACGACACGGACGGTCCTGCGCCGTCCGCTGATGATCGTGCCGCCCTGGATCAACAAGTTCTACGTGCTCGACCTCAATCCCGAGCGCTCCTTCATCCGCTGGGCCGTCGAGCAGGGGCACACCGTCTTCGTCATCTCCTGGGTCAATCCCGACGCCAGCCACGGCGAAATGGGATGGGACGCCTATGTTCGCGACGGCATCGAATTTGCGCTCGACACGATCGCCGAGCGCACCGGCGAGCGCCAGGTCAACGCCATCGGCTATTGCGTCGGCGGCACGCTGCTGGCCGCCGCCCTCGCCCTGATGGCGCAGAAAGACGACACGCGCATTGCCTCGGCTACCTTCTTCGCCGCCCAGGTGGATTTCACGCACGCCGGCGACCTCAAGGTCTTCGCCGATGCCGAGCAGGTGAAGGCGCTCGAAAAGGCGATGGAAGAGAAGGGTTATCTCGAGGGAAGCCGCATGATGACGGCCTTCAACATGCTGCGCGCGCGCGATCTCATTTGGCCTTTTGTCGTCGACAACTATCTGCGCGGCCGCGATCCCCTCCCCTTCGACCTGCTCTACTGGAACGCCGACTCCACCCGCATGGCTGCCGCCAACCACGCCTATTATCTGCGCAACTGCTATCTCGAGAACAATCTTGCCGAAGGCCGGGCGGTGCTGCGCGGCAAGAGGCTTTCACTGTCCGACATCCGGGTGCCCGTCTACAACCTGGCCACCGTCGAAGACCACATCGCGCCCGCCAGATCGGTCTTCCTGGGCTCGAAGCTGTTCGGCGGGCCGGTCGAGTTCGTCCTCGGCGGTTCCGGCCACATCGCCGGCGTCATCAATTCGCCGACCGTCGGCAAATATCAGCACTGGACCGGCGGAACCCAGGCCGAAACGCTCGAGGAATGGGTCGAGAAGGCGAAGCCCGCCGCCGGGTCCTGGTGGCCCCACTGGCAGACCTGGATCGAAAGTCTAAATGCCGCCCGCGTGCCCGCACGCAAGCTCGACCGGCGTCGCAAGATGCTGGGCGACGCTCCGGGCACCTATGTGCGCATGCGCATCTGAGATCGCTCTACGAGAGACCGGTTCCCGCAGCAGTTGTGCAAACCAAAGAGCGGAAACCCCGCTGCCGCCATGGGCGCGCGACAACAAAAAGGTCCAAACTGTTGCATCCTGAGCACATTTCGGTTAGGCCTCTTACCGATTCACGGGCGCGTCGGGGCTTTTGAGACGATTGCGGGCGGCTTTCCCGCAGAACCGATTGCCGAAGAGGGACGCTTTTGTCTGGCAAAAGTCCGGCCATCGCCGGAGTGAGAGGGGCATCTGACGCGACGACGCGGTGGCGCGCCTTGGGCGCGGTAATCGCTTGCGCGCTCGCCGCTTCCTGCTCGACGTCCACCGACCCGTTCACACAACTCGGCTTGACCTCCTCCGCCCTCGGCACCGCGAACCAGGAGCAAGGCAGCCAAACCGCGCTCCTGTCCGGCACCTCCAAGGAGGAGGAGCCAGCCGCTCCTGCCGCCTCCAGCCCGCGTGAGGAAAAGGGGCAGGAAACGGCCTCCAGCGCGGTCTCCAACGAAGAGACACAAGTCGCCGAGGCGCAGGCACCGGCCGCCGGAAGCACCGCCACCGGGGAAGAAGAGCCGGCAGCGGTGCAGCAGGCCGCAGCAGGCGAAGAGCCCGCGCCTGAGCAGGGCGCCCGCGACGAAGCCGAAAGCGAGCCCGTCGAGGCCGCCGCGAACGGCGCCGAAGAGACCTCGCGCGGTTTGCTGTCCGCCTTCTTTTCCCCTTCCAAGCCGGAACCCGTCGCCGATCCGATTCGCGAAAAGGTGGACGAGCCCGTCGTCGAGGAAGCAGACGAGCCCACCGCCGAAGCCGAAGAGAAGCCGAAGAAGTCGATCGTGGCGCTGACCGCCAACACCGAGGCGACGCCCATGCAGGCCTCCTTCAGCGGCGACGCGCTGCCCGGCGTGCGCGCCAAGGATCAGCTTTTCGAGATCAAGCGCAGCTCCGATATCGACGATACCAGCGATATCGACCTCTACGAGGACGGCGGCAGCTATCAGGTCGCGGCGGCCGCCGGCCTGGCGCGGCTTGCCCCGAACGGGCTTCTCAAGCAGCGCGAGAGCGTCGACGTCTCCTGCTTGAAGCCGAAGCTGGTGCATATGCTGAAGACCATCGAGCGTCATTTCGGCAAGAAGGTCGTGGTCACATCCGGCTATCGCAGCCCCGAGCACAATCGGCGCGTGCGCGGGGCGCGCAATTCCCAGCACATGTACTGTGCAGCCGCGGACATCCACTTGGAGGGCGTGGGCAAATGGGAACTGGCGCGGTTTGCCCGCTCCCTGCCCGGCCGCGGCGGCGTGGGCACCTATTGCCACACGGCCTCCGTGCATGTGGACGTCGGCCCCGAGCGTGACTGGAACTGGCGCTGCCGGCGCAAGCGCTGAGGAAAAATCTTCAAGGCGGCGCTTCAGACGGCTTGCCGCGACTGCCGAAGCTCTCTATAACGCGCCTCGTCTTACGCGCCCATCGTCTAGCGGTCTAGGACGCCGCCCTTTCACGGCGGAAACACGGGTTCGAGTCCCGTTGGGCGTGCCAGATATCCGCATTGGCGACATTCCGCATAAATCAATCGGATATCAGGCGAACTTCATCTCCTCATCATCATCGTTGGCCCACCGTCAACGCCCCCCGCCTGTTTCCTGACCGACGGCGGTCGAGGGTAAGGGCCATAGAGCGATCTTCTGCAATCTGAGGCCGATCCGCGGACAGCGAATACTGTTTCTAAGGCCCTTCATGGCACGTGCCGGAAGAAGATTTTTTCGACAAGGATCACTGCGTGTGCCGCGACTGGCACGCAGACCGTGCCGTATCCCAGGCAACGCGCCGGCATGCCAGCGAACAAGCTCCGGAACTCCAGTTCACTATCATTTTTTCGGAACCCGTTTTTACGGAACATCGCATGGCCACAGACGGTTAGTGGTGGCAAATGTCCACTTCACTATGGAGCTATGAATATGAAACGCATTGTTGCACTGGCAGCCGCGTCCTTGCTGGCCTCATCGGCCTTCTCGTTCGCGCAGCAGAATGGCGATAATGGCCTGAGCGGCGATGGATTGGGCGCGAACGGCTTCGACGCCGGGGATGTGCAGTCCGAAGCCCTGGGCCAGGGAGAAGACAACGAACAGCTTGGCGTCCGTGATGACGAGACTCGCATTGACGAGGGTACGACTGCGGCAGTCGGCGATGAGCAGTTTGACCGTACCATGTTCCTTATGGGAGAGCGGGATTTCGACCTGTCGTCCGTCGAACCGGATGCGGATGTCCGGGTCATCAGCCTGGCGAATATGAGCCAGGAGAACCGTCAGGAGCTGGAAGCTGCAATTGCGGCGAACGAGCAGTCGATCACAGAGCTCCGCACGGCGCTCTCCAACAGGGGCATTCAGGAGCTCGAACAATCCGTGATCGATAACACCGTGGCTGCCGAGGTGAACGCCAGGAACGAACTCGTCGTATATGTGCGATAGGCATTCCTGCCTTCGGGCCGGCCCCAGGGGCCGGCCTGCCCGGCGTCGGCCGGAAGCTGGATAGGCCTCACACCCGCAGGCGCTTGACCAACTCTTCCAGCGACGCCTTGGCGTCCCCGTAATACATCCGCGTGTTCTCGCGGTAGAAGAGCGTGTTCTCGACGCCGGAATAACCGGTACCCTGCCCGCGCTTCGAGACGATAACGTTCTTTGCGTTCCAGACCTCGAGCACCGGCATGCCGGCGATTGGTGAGTTCTCCTCCTCCTTGGCCGCCGGATTGACGATGTCGTTGGCACCGACCACGACGGCAAGGTCGGTGTCGGCGAAGTCGTCGTTGATCTCCTCCATTTCGAGTACGAGGTCGTATGGCACCTTCGCCTCTGCCAGAAGCACATTCATGTGGCCGGGCAGCCGGCCTGCGACGGGGTGGATGGCGAAACGCACGGTCTTTCCGGCCGCCCGCAGCACCGATATCAGTCCCGACAGCGCATGCTGCGCCTGGGCGACGGCGAGCCCGTAGCCGGGCACGATGATGACGCTTTCGGCCTCCCGCATGAGCTGCGTCACGCCGTCGGCATCGACCGGCATCATTTCGCCGTCGATTTTCTGGCCGGCCGCCTGAGCGCCGCCGAATCCGCCAAGCACGACGGACAGGAAGTCACGGTTCATGCCCCTGCACATGATGTAGCTCAAGATGGCGCCGGAGGAGCCGACGAGCGCCCCGGTGACGATCAGGAGATCGTTGCCGAGCATGAAGCCGGTGGCCGCCGCCGCCCAGCCCGAATAGCTGTTGAACATGGAGACGACCACCGGCATGTCGGCGCCGCCAATCGCCAGGGCCAGATTGGCGCCGAGGACGAACGCCACCAGCGCGATGGCGACCAGACTCCAAAGCTCCGCACCGGCGAGATAGGCGGTGCCGAGCGCGATGCAGGCGACAACCAGGGCCACGTTCAGCGCGTGGCGCATCGGCACAAGCACGGACCGGCTCGGAATGGCGCCCTGCAGCTTTCCCGAGGCGACCAGCGAACCGGTGAAGGTGGCCCCGCCGATGAAGATCCCCAGCAGGATCTCGATGTCGTGGATGATCTTCTGCGCGCCGGCATAATCGCCCGGCGGGTGAAGCGCGCTGTTGATGCCGACGAAGACGGCGGCAAGGCCCACCAGCCCGTTGAGAACGGCGACCAGCTGCGGCATCTGCGTCATCTGTACGCGCTGGGCGAAAAGGACGCCCACCCCGGCGCCGGCAATCATGGCCGGAAGCAGATACTGGTAGTTGCCCACCTGCGGCGCGAACAGGGTGGCGACAATGGCGATCGCCATGCCCGCCATGCCGTAGAAGTTGCCACGCAGTGCCGTCTCATGGCGCCGCAATCCGGCAATCGACAGGATGAACAGAATGCTCGATCCCACATAGGACGCTGTCAAAAGACCCATGGTTCAACCCTTCCTGAACATGTTCAGCATGCGGCGCGTGACGTGAAAGCCGCCGGCGATGTTGATGGAGGCGATGAGCGCGGCCAGCACCGCCAGCGTCACGACCGTGCCCGATGACGCCTTGACCTGCAGGAGCGCGCCCAGGACGATGATGCCGGAAATGGCGTTGGTCACGCTCATCAGCGGCGTGTGCAGTGCCGGCGCGACGTTCCAGATCACCTGGTAGCCGACGAAGCAGGCCAGCACGAAGACGGTGAAATGGGTCATGAAGGCCGGCGGAGCATAGAGGCCGATGAGCAGCAGGAGTGCCGCAACGCCCGCAAAGCCGAGCGCGGCGCCGAGGCCCTTGCGCACCTTCCCGGCTTCCTTTTCCTCCATGGCGGCCGGAGCAGCCTGCGGCCTCGGCCTTGCCGGTGCCGGCGCTGCGATCGCCGGCGGCGGCCAGGTGACCGCACCGTCCTTGACCACCGTCGCGCCGCGGATGACCGTGTCCGCCATGTCGACGACTGGCACGCCGTCCTTGTCGGGCGTCAACTCGTCCACCATGTGCCGCAGATTGGTCGCGTAGAGCCCCGATGACTGGGTCGCCATGCGGCTCGGATAGTCCGTATGACCGATGATCTTCACGCCGTTTTCGGTGACGATCACCTCGTCGGGCACGGTCAGGTCGCAATTGCCGCCCTGCTCGGCGGCAAGGTCGACGACGACCGAGCCGGGTTTCATGGCCTCGACCATCTCCCTCGGCCACAGCTTCGGCGCCGGTCGTCCGGGCACCAGGGCGGTGGTGATGACGATGTCCACCTCCGGCGCCTGTGCCCGGAAGAGCGCCATCTCCTTGGCGATGAATTCGGGACTGGCCGGCTTGGCATAGCCGCCCTCGCCCGACCCGTCCTCGTCGAAATCGAGCATGAGGAAGGAAGCCCCCATGGATTCGATCTGCTCGGCCACCTCGGGGCGAACGTCGAAGGCGCGCACCACAGCGCCGAGAGACTGGGCCGTACCGATCGCCGACAGACCCGCCACGCCGGCGCCGATCACCAGCACCCTGGCCGGCGGCATCTTGCCGGCCGCCGTCACCTGGCCGGTAAAGAAGCGCCCGAAATGGTTGGCCGCCTCCATCACCGCGCGATAGCCGGCGATGTTGGCCATGGAGCTCAGCGCATCCATCTTCTGGGCGCGGCTGATGCGCGGCACGGCATCCATGGCGAGCACCGTCGCCCCTGTGGCGGCGAGCCTCTTCAACAGGTCCGGCCGATGCGCCGCGCCGGTAAAGCTGATCAGCGTCTTGTCCGGCCCGAGGCGGGCGATCTCGTCTTCGGCCGGCGGGCGCACCTTTAGGATGATGCCGGCTTGCCGCCACAAGGCCGGTGCGTCCGCCACGACTTCCACGCCGGCCTCCGCGTAGGCTTCGTCCGAGAAGGACGCGCCCTCTCCGGCGCCCGCCTCGATCAGGACTTCGTAGCCCAGCTTCTGCAGCCTGGCCGCGCTGTCGGGGGTCAGCGCAACGCGCTGCTCTCCCGCATGGATTTCCCTCGGCGTTCCGATCTTCATCATCATTTCCTCCGGGCACGGCTCCGCCTTCAGGCGGATCGCTCCGCCTGACGACAGGCCTAGTTGTTGTGGGATTGCGCCTCGGGCGAGCGAACCGCTCGCCGCCGGGCGCTAGGCTCCGACGGGTTTCATGATCGCGAAATCACACCCCTCGTCCGCTTGCAGTACCTGCTCGGCATAGAGCCGGTCATAACCACGCCGCTCGGCCGCCGGGACGACGGGCGACGTGAAGGCCGCCCGGCGCCGTTCCAGCTCCTCTTCCTCCACCAGAAGATCGAGCGTTCCTTCCTCAACCGACAGGCGGATACGGTCTCCGGTCCGCACCAGCGCCAGCGGCCCGCCGACTGCCGCCTCGGGTGCCACGTGCAGGACGATCGTGCCGAAGGCCGTGCCGGACATGCGCGCATCCGAAATGCGGACCATGTCCTTCACGCCTTTGGCCGAAAGCTTCTTCGGGATAGGCAGATAGCCCGCCTCCGGCATGCCCGCGCTGCTCTTCGGACCGGCGTTCTGGAGCACCATGACATCGTCTTCCGTGACGTCGAGGTCAGGATCGTCGATGCGCGCGGCCAGGTCCTCCAAAGAGGTAAAGACCACGGCCCGTGCTTCCTTTTCGAAAAGCCTCTTGTCCGCGGCCGAGCGCTTCAGGATGGCTCCACGCGGCGCCAGATTGCCGAACAGCGCAACGAGCCCGCCCTTCGGCTCCAGCGGCTCTTCCGCGCTGGCGATGACATTGCGGTCGACAGGGCCCGGATCGGTCTCCAGGCGGTCGCCGAGCGTCTCGCCGGTTACCGTCATGCAATCGAGATGGAGCAGCGGTCTCAGCTCGCGCAGGACGGCGCCAACACCGCCAGCGTGGAAGAAATCCTCCATGTAGTTCGCGCCCACGGGCTTCAGGTTGACGAGAACCGGCGTCTCCTCGGAGATCTCGTTGAGCCGTTTCAAGGAGACCGGAATGCCCAGCCGGCCGGCGATCGCCGTCAGGTGGATGATGGCGTTGGTCGAGCCGCCGAGCGCCAAGAGCACGCGGATGGCGTTTTCCACCGAGCGCTCGGTGACGATCTGGCTCGGACGGATCGGCCGTTCGAACATGCGCGCAGCGGCCAGCCCCGTGGCCTCGGCGGCACGCAGCCGGTCGGCGTGGACGGCCGGTATGGCGGCCGTGCCCGGCAGCGACATGCCGAGCGTCTCCGCAACGCAAGCCATGGTCGAGGCGGTACCCATGACGGCACAGGTGCCGGCCGTGGTCGCCAGGCGGCTTTCGACCGTGTTGATCTCTTCGGTCGAGATTTCGCCGGCCCTGTACTTGCCCCAGAAGCGCCGGCAATCCGTGCAGGCGCCAAGCCGCTCGCCGCCGTAGCGCGAGGTCATCATCGGTCCGGCGACGATCTGGACCGCCGGCAGGTCCGCCGAGACAGCCCCCATGAGCTGCGCCGGCACCGTCTTGTCGCAGCCGCCCATCAGCACCACGGCGTCCATGGGCTGGGCGCGGATCATCTCCTCCGTGTCCATCGACATGAGGTTGCGGAACTTCAGGCTGGTCGGGTTCAGGAAGACCTCGCCGAGCGAGATGGTGGGAAACTCCACCGGCAGGCCGCCGCCCAGAAGCACGCCGCGCTTTACCGCCTCCAGCATTTCCGGGAAATGCCGGTGGCAGTTGTTGAAGCCCGAAAAGCTGTTGGCAATGCCGACGATCGGCTTCTTCAATACCTCGCGCGAATAGCCCATCGAGCTGGCAAACGAGTTGCGCAGATAGACGGAAAAATCGCGATCGCCGTAATTGGTGAGCCCGCGGGCGAGCCCCTGAGATCTTTCCTCCATCTAGCCGGCCCGCTCCGAAAGCTTGACCTTTACATATTTGGTCTCGAGATAGTCATGGATGCCGAAGGAGCCGCCCTCGCGCCCCATGCCGCTCTCCTTGATCCCGCCGAAGGGCGCCTCCGCTGTCGCCAGCAGCATCTCGTTGACGCCGACCATCCCCACTTCGAGATCCTCGTAGGCGCGCGTGGCGGTGCCGAGATCGTTGGAAAAGACGTAGCCGGCAAGACCGAAGGGCAGCGCATTGGCGCGCGCGATCACCTCGTCATAGCTCTTGAACCGCGTCAGCGGCGCCACCGGGCCGAACGGCTCCTCGCGCATGATGCGCGCATCGTCCGGCACGTCGCCGAGCACCGTCGGCTCGAAGAAATAGCCGCGATTGGCCGCCGCCGGGGGATTGCCGCCGGCCAGCACCCGCGCCCCGCGGGCGGTCGCGTCATCCACGAGCTCCTTGATCGTCTCCAGCCCGCGGCGGTTCGCCATAGGTCCCATCTCGGTGCCCTCGTCGAGGCCGCGCCCGAGCTTTATCGAGCGGGCCACCTCGGCAAAACGCGCCGCGAAGGCATCGTATTTCGACTCGTGCACGTAAAACCGCGTCGGAGAGATGCAGACCTGCCCGCAATTGCGGAACTTGGTCCGCGCACAAACCTCGGCGCTCTTTTCGGCATCCGCGTCGGAAAACACCAGCACCGGGCCGTGGCCGCCGAGTTCCATGGAAACCTTCTTCACGCCGTCGGCGGCCAGATGCAGGATCTGCTTGCCGACCGGCACGGAGCCCGTCAGCGACACCTTGCGCACCACGGGCGAGGAGACGAGGTGACGGGCGATCATGTCGGAATTGCCGGTGACCAGGTTCACCACCCCCTTCGGCAGGCCCGCGTCATGGCAGGCCTGGACGATCGCCGCGCAGGAGGCCGGCGCTTCGCCGGCGGGCTTGATGATGATGCTGCAGCCGGCGCCAAGTGCCGCTGCAATCTTGCGCGCCGGCAGAAGCGCCGGGAAATTCCAGGCCGAGAACGCCGCCACGACGCCGACGGGCTGATGGATCACCGCCATGCGGCTGTCGCCCGTGCGGCTCTCGATGACCTGGCCGTAGATGCGCTTCGTCTCCTCGGCGTACCACTCGAACTGATCGGCGGTGCCTCCCACCTCGCCTTTGGCTTCGGCGAGCGGCTTGCCGGTCTCGAGCGACATCGCCGTGGCGATCTCCTCCGCCCGCGCCCGGATCAGTTCGGCAACGGCGCGAATGATGCGCGCGCGCTCCCACGGCCCGGTGCGGCGCCAGACCTCGAACCCGTTCCGGGCCGCCT
>NZ_JBHSUM010000096.1:0-15385 GCF_042660605.1 Nitratireductor sp. GCM10026969 | reverse complement strand
CGGGCGGTGCCTCGGCCGCGCTGCGCAGGCTGGTGGACGCGGCGCGCAAGGCGGACACCACAGGCGAGAGGAAGCGGCAGGCGCAGGCGGCAGCGGATCGCTTCATGATGGCCATGCTCGGCGACCAGCCGGGCTATGAAGAAGCCGCACGGGCCCTCTACGTCGGCGACCGGGCGCGGTTTCAGGCGCTGATCGCCTCATGGCCGGCCGACCCGAAGGCCTATCTGGAACGGCTTGCCGCACCCGCTTTCGAAAGCGACTGAGCGACTGTCCGGGCCACACGGGGCCGCGCTTACGGCCTGGAACGGGGAACGGGCAAGGTGACCTCGTCCTTGACCGTTTCCATAACCACGTAGGTCTGGGTCTGCTGCACGCCGGGCAGTCTCGAGATCACGTCTCCGAGCACCTTGCGGTAGGCCTCGATGTTCCGTGTCCTGACCTTCAGAAGATAGTCGTAGCCGCCGGCGATCATGTGACAGGACTGGATCTCCGGCACGCGGGCGACGGCCCGGTTGAAGGCGTCCAGATCGTCGGCCGTCGTGCCCCTGAGCTGCACCTGAACCATGACGATGTGGGCCGCCTCCATGACGACCGGATCGAGCCGGGCGAAATAGCCGGATATCACCCCGGAGCGCTCGAGCCGGCGCAGCCGTTCCGCGCAGGGCGTCTTCGTCAGGCTGACGCGGCGCGAAAGCTCGACCACCGATATCCTTCCCTCCTTCTGAACTTCTTCGAGGATGCGCAAATCCGTGAGATCCAGGCTGCTTGCAGACATGTCGATGTTCCCCAAAATGTCAGGTTTTATAGGAAAATTGCCTGTTTTATAGGCGAATTTGGGGCCATAAACTACTATTCACCTGCTATTCTCCAGGAGAAAGAAAAAGCTTCAAAACTGTTATGCGGCATTTTTCTTTCCACGCGATCAGAAAAAATGGGAGAGTTCGATGTCTTCAACCGACAGGGCCCTGCCCGGGCTTCCACTGGCCCTCACCCCTGTGCTCCTCACCCTCGTCGTCCTGGGGGTGCAGCTTTTCTACTTCGGCGATTTCACGCCCCACGTCCCCCTGGCGATCGGTCTGGCGATCACCGGCCTTGTCGGCATGAAGCTGGGCTTCACCTGGAATGACATCGAGAAGGGAGTCTTTCACGTCATTCACGTGTCGCTGCCCTCCGTCTCGGTGCTGATCACCGTCGGCATGATCATCGGCGTGTGGATCGCCAGCGGCACCGTGCCGACGCTGATCTATTACGGGCTGACGATCCTTTCGCCGCAGATCTTCCTGGCCGCGGCCATGATCCTGTGCGCGATCGTCTCCCTGTCGCTCGGCACCTCCTGGGGCACCGTCGGCACGGTCGGGCTGGCCCTGATGGGTATCGGCGCCGGCTTCGACATTCCCATGTACTGGACCGCCGGTGCAGTGGTTTCGGGTGCCTTCTTCGGCGACAAGGTCTCGCCGCTCTCCGATACCACCAATCTCGCCCCGGCGGTGACGGGCACGGACGTGTTCTCGCACATCAAGAACATGATGCCGACGACGGTCCCGGCCATGCTGATCGCCTTTGCGATCTACCTCTTCGCGGGCTTCGCCGTCATCGAGGGCGGCGATGTCTCATTCGAGCGGATCAACGCCATCACCGCCTCGCTCCAGCAAAACTTCCTTATCTCGCCGTGGCTGCTCCTGCCCGCGCTTCTGGTGATTGTCCTTGCGGTGAAGCGAATGCCACCCATTCCTTCCCTCTTCGCCGGCGCGGTGGCCGGCGGCATTACCGCCATGCTCGCCCAGGGCGAGGGACTGCACGCCATCTTCACCTATGCCAACAGCGGCTATTCCATCGAAACCGGCGTCGAGGCAATGGACTCCCTCCTCAACCGCGGCGGCATCCAGTCGATGATGTGGACGATCTCGCTGGTGCTCATCGCACTCGGCTTCGGCGGCGCGCTGGAGCGAACGGGCTGCCTGGAAACCATCATCAAGGTCATCATGACCAAGATCCGCAGCTTCGCCGGCATTCAGACCGCGGCGATCGGCACCTCCATGGCGACCAATCTGGTGGCCGGCGACCCCTATCTTTCGATCGCCCTGCCCGGCCGCATGTATGCGCCGGTCTACCGCGGCATGGGATACTCCACCCTCAACCTGTCGCGCGCGGTCGAAGAAGGGGGAACGCTGATCTCCCCGCTCGTTCCGTGGAACGCCGGCGGTGCGTTCGTCATCAGCGCGCTGGCGCTCGGAGTCTCCAGCGGAAATCTGGAAAACCTGCTCTACATCCCGCTTGCCTTCGCGTGCTGGCTGTCTCCGGTTCTGGGCATCATCTATGCCTTTACCGGACTCTTCTCCCCGCGCGCCAGCGCAGCCGAGATTGAAGGCTGGAAGGAGAGCGGCGAGGCGGTTGCCGATCTGACGGACCAGGGCTGGCAGGAGGAGGAAGAGGAAAACCCGAGCCCCGTCGCGACGACCTGAGGGGACGCCCATATTCCATCGCAAGCCCCTGCCCACCGGCAGGGGCTTCTTTTGTATGATGGGCACAAGGATCTCCGCCGCGCCCGTGCGAGCCCGCTTGGAAACGGGAGGCGCCCTTTTCGGCCGGCGCGGTGTCTTGCTTTCGTCATCGTTTCGTGTCAATGCTTGCGGGCGCTCGGGTGGTTGCAGACCCGGAGACTGGACGTGTTTTTGGACGACCCCTTTCCCCGAAATCGTAAGCTCTCGACGACCGCGAAACTGTGCGCGTTGCGCAGACGCACCTAACCAACGGGAAAAGGAGTTTCCCATGGCCCAGACCGGCACCGTAAAGTTCTTCAACGCCACCAAAGGCTTCGGCTTCATCACGCCGGACGATGGCGCAAAGGACGTTTTCGTTCACATCTCCGCAGTCGAGGCGTCGGGCATGCGCTCGCTCGTCGACGGTCAGAAGGTTTCCTTCGACGTTGAGCCCGACCGCATGGGCAAGGGCCCGAAGGCGGTGAACCTCTCGGCGGCGTAAGCCCCGCGCCGCACAGGCGGCGATCGGAAGAGACCGGGCGCGGCGGGCGATCGCCTCGGATTTTCTTTGCCGCCGGGCCTCCTGCACCGGCGGGAACCCCTCGCGCCGAGGAACGTTGCGCCGGCGGAGGGCAGGATGAGCCATTCGCGTTCAAACGCCACGGACAGGTCCAGTTCCGACCGCGGCCGGCGCCTCCTCATCGCACTTGCGCTCAATCTCGCCATCACCCTTGCCGAGTTCGTCGGCGGGCTGGTTTCCGGCTCGCTCGCGCTCATGGCGGACGCGGCCCACAACCTGTCCGATGCCGGTTCGGTGCTCGTCTCCTATATCGCCTGGCGCATCTCGCTGCGCCGAGCCGATCGCCTGCGCACCTTCGGCTATGCCCGCGCCGAGACCGTCGGCGCGCTCATCAACCTGACCGTCCTCATCGTCATCGGCCTTTATCTCCTCTACGAAGCCGCGCACCGGCTTTTCGATCCGGGTGCGGTGGCCGGCGGGGTGATGCTCGCCGTCGGCGTGATCGCTCTTGTGGAGGATGCCGCGGCAGCCTGGGTGCTGCGCACCGAGACCGGCAGCCTCAACGTACGCAGCACCTTCCTTCACATGGTCGCCGATGCGCTCGCCACCCTTGGTGTCATCGGCGGCGCGCTCGCCATCATGGCCTGGGGGCCTGCGGCGCATTGGGTGGACCCGGCCGTCACGGCGCTGATTTCCGGCTACATTTTCTTCCACGGCTCACGTGAGATCCGCAAGGCGATCGCCGTTTTGATGGAGAGCGCGCCGAAGGATTTCGACTACGCCGCGCTCTTGCGCGAACTGCAGGCGGCGCCCGGCGTGGCGCAGGTGCATCACCTCCATGTCTGGGAGGCGACACCGGGGCAGACGGCGATCGAGGTCCATCTCGCCTTCAGCGAGCGCGACCTAGGCGTGGTGACACGCACGAAGGAGCATTTGAAGGCGATCCTCCACGAGCGGCACAACATCGCCCACGCGACCATCGAGGTGGAACTGGCGGGCCGGACCGGACATGACGGGAAACTGATCCGGAATGAGTAGCCGGCTTTCGACACAAAACTTTCGCTTGCCCGTTCTTTGAAAATAAGGGACACTTTGTCCTGTTCGGGCATTTGCCGGCCCGGAGACTGGAATAGCATGCCCCGGCATACGACACGACAAAGGCACCCGGGAAGTCGCGCAGAGCAAAATCCGCAGGATTGCGCGCGAAGCTGACTGTTTCTTCTCCCCCAGTAAAGGACCGATACACCCGGACCATGGCCAAGATCCGACTGTGGTCCAACTACGATGATCGAAGGGAGAAAGGACTCTTCCCATGTCGCAGAGCGGTATCGTTAAATTCTTCAACCATGCCAAAGGCTTCGGTTTCATCACGCCGGATGACGGCCAGAAGGACGTGTTCGTGCATATTTCGGCCGTGCAGGCTTCCGGCTTGCCGGGCCTCGAGGACGGCCAGAAGGTGACCTTCGACACAGAGCCGGACAAGCGTGGCAAGGGTCCCAAGGCCGTCAATCTGGCCATCGACTAAGCACGCCGGATCCGGCCGCAAGCTACCAACGTTCGATACCGTGCCGGCCTGCGGGCCGGCATTTCTCGTTACCGCCCATGCAGAAGGCGGGAAGGCCGTTCTTTTCGAACCGGCCGGCGGGCTTTGCCCCCAGATTGCCGCGTTTACCATTCAGAAACCGTTCAGCTACGGGGTCGTAGCGTCCCGGCATTACCGCGCGAGCGGACAGCGCGCGTTACATGGAGACAGAACGATGAGACGGTTTCTCAAAGGTGCCATTCTCGGACTTGCGGTGGCGGCGACGACCATCTCGACCATCCCCGCTCATGCGGACCATTGGCGGCGGCATCACCGCGACAACGACAATGCCCTGGCGGCAGGTATTGCCGGCCTGGCAATCGGCGCGATCGTCGGCGGTGCGCTGTCACAGCCGCGCTACTACAACGACAGGGTCTACATCGATCCGCCGCGACGCTATTACCGCCCCGCCCCGGTCTATCGCGAGTATTATCGTCCCGCTCCGGTCTATCGCGGTAGGGCGACCTATCACTACGCGCCCGAACCCTGGAGCCGCGAATGGTACCGCGCCTGCGACGCCCGCTACCGCAGCTTCGATCCGAGCTCCGGCACCTTCATGGGTTATGACGGCCAGCGGCATTTCTGCGTGATCAGGTGAAGAGAGGAAGGCCGTAGGGCACTGGGGGAGCAGCGACAGCGTACTGCCCTACTCCTTCATCCCTATTCGCCTACCGGCCCTGTCAAAAACGGGTTATTGCGCCGTTCGTCGCCGAAGCGGCCGCCGGGGCCGTGTCCGCACAGGAAACCGACGTCGTCGCCCAACGGCAGTAGCTTGTCCTTGATCGAGCGGATCAGGGTGGTGTGATCGCCGCCCGGCAGGTCCGTGCGGCCGACCGAGCCATTGAACAGAACATCGCCCACATGCGCGAACTTGGCGTTGTCGTTGTAGAAGACGACGTGACCGGGTGCATGGCCGGGACAGTGCAGCACCTGGAAGACGTGATCGCCGAAGGAGACGGTTTCGCCTTCGACGAGGAAGCGGTCGGGCGTGACCGCCCGCAGGGGCGCGGCAAGCTGAAACATGCGCGCCTGGGCCTCGAGGTTCTGCAACAGCATGCGGTCGGCCTCGTGAGGTCCGACGAGGTCGACCCCGAGCGCGCCCTTCAACTCCATCGCCGCGCCCACATGATCGATATGGCCGTGGGTGAGCCAGATGGCTTCGATCCGCGCACCCGCCTTGTCGATCGCCTCGAGGATACGGTCGGCCTCGCCGCCGGGATCGACCACCACGCCGCACTTGTCCTCCTCGTCGAAGAGGATGGCGCAGTTCTCCTGAAACGGTGTCACCGTCACGATGCCGGCCCTGAGTGTGCCCATACCTGCCTCTTTTCCCTCTTGCTGCGCGCCGTGTAGAAGGTGGCGCAAACGGAACGGGCGGCCCGGCCGCCCGTTCGCACTTGTCCCCAAACGTCAGCTTTTCTTGGTGGTTCCCATCACCGCGCCGACCACGCCGGACAGCACGCCGCCCCCGACGAGGCCACCGACGGCATCGCCGAGAAGGCCGCTCAGCATCCCGGCGTCACCACCGACGCCGGCAAGCAGCGCGCCGCCGCCGATACCGCCGACCGCACCGCTGATGATCCGGGCAACCTGCCCCATGGCCGCCTTCTTGAACGCGGCACCGACGGCCTCTCCACCGATGATGCCGGCCACGGCCTGAACGATGATTGGAAGAAGCGCTTCCATATCAATCCCTCCAAGTAGCGCCGACGCCAATCGCCGGCCCCCGCATGAGAGGGCCGAATCGGCTGAGAGTCAAACCGGAGGTTGCGGAGCGGCGCTGGAGCGGTTGCTACTCCGCGGCCATACGCTGGCCGGGCCGCACCTCGTCCGCGTAGTCGTTCATCAGCAGGCGCGTGATCTCGCCGACCTGGAAATTGTAGGGGCCGATCTCGGAAACCGGGGTGACCTCCGCGGCGGTGCCGCTCAGGAAACACTGCTCGAAATCAGCCATTTCCTCCGGCTGGATGGCGCGCTCGATCACCTCGATGCCGCGCCGGCGGGCCAGATCGACGACGGTGCGGCGCGTGATCCCGTCGAGAAAGCAGTCTGGCGTCGGCGTATGCAGGACGCCGTCCTTGACGAAGAAGACATTGGCGCCCGTGGCCTCGGCCACCCGGCCGCGCCAGTCGAGCATCAGGGCGTCGGAATAGCCCTTCGCCTCGGCCGCATGCTTGGAGAGCGTGCAGATCATGTAGAGACCGGCCGCCTTCGACTTCGAAGGCGCGGTGCGCGGATCCGGCCGGCGGTATTCGGCCATGTCCAGGCGGATGCCCTTCAGCCGCTGCTGCGGATCGAAATAGCTCGGCCATTCCCAGATGGCGATGGCGAGATTGATGCGGTTGTTCTGCGCCGAAACACCCATCATCTCGCTGCCGCGCCAGGCGATCGGGCGCACATAGGCGTCCTGCAGCCCCTGCTTGGCGAGAAGCTGGCGGCAGGCTTCATCGATCGCCTGCACCGACCAGGGAATGGTAAAACCCAGAATGCGCGCCGACTCGTGCAACCGCTCGGTATGCGCCGTCAGCTTGAAGATCCGGCCGCCATAGGCCCGCTCGCCCTCGAACACCGCACTGGCATAGTGCAGCCCATGCGTGAGTACGTGGATCTTCGCATCCGCCCATTTGACGAATTCGCCATTGAACCAGATATAGCCGTCAAGCTGGTCGAAAGGAACAGATGCCATAATACCCTCTCCTGAGGACATGCGCCCCGATCCTCACAGCGTCAGGGCAAAGCGGACCAAAATTCGATTATGCCGAAACATCCCAAGCCGAAGCAAACGCCTTTTACAGGAAGTTCCGGAAAACCGGCCCCGGCACGTCTTTTTTGTTCGCCATGTGCCGAAAAGCTTGGCAAAAATTATCAATCCGGGCTAATTATGTCAACATAGCTGACATAAATTTAATCCACCGGGAAAGCGACGATGACGAGCCCAATCCAGCCCAGCGAGCCGCGTCAGGAAACCGAGGTGGACGACGAGGTCGACTTCACGCTCATCGAGCTGCTCTTTTTCGCTTACCGGGACTTTACCTCCGATCCCGACGCGATCCTCGCCAGCTACGGTTTCGGACGGGCCCACCACCGCGTGCTGCACTTCGTCAACCGCCGTCCGGGACTGACGGTGGCGGAACTCCTGGAGGTGCTGCGTATCACCAAGCAGAGCCTGGCGCGCGTACTCAAGCAACTCGTCGACACCGGCCACATCGTGCAGGTGCAGGGTCCGCGCGACCGGCGCCAGCGCGAGCTCTACCCGACCAAGAAGGGCCGCGCGCTGGCTCTGGCGCTGGCCTTGCCACAGTCCCGCCGCATCCATGCGGCACTTGATGAAGCGGGCATCGAAGATCGAGCCGCGCTCGAGCGGTTCCTGCGAGCGATGGTGAATCCCGAGCTCAGGACGCAGCTCGACAGGCGGTCCTCGAAAGCGACCCGCGAGCAAGGGGAAGAAGAATGATCGAAGGCGATCTTTTGGAAAACGGCGCCGGCGCGCCGCCCGACGATGCCCCGCACCTTCTCGTGGTCGACGACGATACGCGCATACGCACGCTCCTGCATCGCTTTCTGAGCGAGAACGGGTTTCGCGTCACGGTTGCCGGCAACGCGGCCGAGGCGCGCCGCAAGCTCAACGGTCTCGACTTCGATCTCATCGTCCTCGACGTCATGATGCCTGGTGAGGACGGCGTCGCGCTGACCCAGCACCTGCGCGGCGCAAACAGCGTCCCCATTCTCATGCTGACCGCGCTCTCGGAGACTGACAGCCGGGTTGCCGGGCTGGAAGCCGGCGCGGACGACTACCTCGCCAAGCCCTTCGACCCGCGCGAGCTGGTGCTTCGCGTCAACAACATCCTGCGCCGCGGCGGCCCGCAGTCCCCGCCGAAGCTGGAGCAGGTGGTCTTCGGCCCCTACACCTTCCAGATTACCCGCCGCGAACTGAAATGCGCCGGCCAGCCGCTGAAGCTCACCGATCGCGAGCGCGAGATCATGGCGATCTTCGCCGAGCGCGCCGGCGAGACGATCCCCCGCCACGAACTCGTCGGCGAGGACTCCGAGGTGGGCGAGCGCACCATCGACGTGCAAATCAACCGACTGCGCCGCAAGATCGAACGCGACCCGTCCAACCCCGTCTGGCTGCAGACCGTGCGCGGTGTGGGATATCGGCTGAGCGTGGAGTAGGCCACCGTCCGTGGCCTCCAGAAACGGACAGGATCGGTCCTGAGACGGCACGGCAGGGAACCCTGTGGGATCGTCGGTTATGCAGCGGGTCCCCCTTGCCGTCATTGGATCCGGCACGAAGAACAGCCCGATTGAGCCCAGCCCCGCCGTTTGCGGAAGATCAAATCGGCCCACCGTGGGGGCTGGTTGCCTAGGCGTGCCTGCGTAGCGCGGTTTTTGCTTGAGATGCACCACTCAGCAAGGCTCGCAAGAACGCCCTTGACTTAGAGTGCCCTCTAACCCGTAGCTTCCCCTGCGTCGTGATGAGAAGCAGGTGACATGAAGATCGGAGAACTCGCGAAACGCAGCGGTTTGTCGGCCCATACGCTCAGGTATTACGAGCGGATTGGCCTGCTTCCCCGTGCAGATCGCAATCGTTCCGGTCAGCGCGACTACGACGCCTCGATCCTGATCTGGATCGAGTTTCTCGGCCGGCTGAAGACCACCGGCATGCCGCTTCGCGAGATGCTGCGCTACGCGGCATTGCGCGAAGAAGGGCCGGAAACCGGACCGGACCGCCGCGCGCTTCTGGAAGCGCATCGCGAGAAGGTGCGGGCTCACATTGCCGAGCTTCAAGCCTGTCTTCTCGTCCTCGACACCAAGATCGGCGGCTATGCCGAAGAGGAAAAGAGGATCGAAGACTATGACGCAGACCTTTCCCGACGCAGACGAAAGCCGCCTGGAGCGCGGGCGGCGAGCACTGGACGCTATTGACGGCGCGGCCGGCCGGAACGTGATTGAAGCGCTGGACGGCATAGCCCCCGACTTTGCCACCTATCTCTTCGAATTCCCGTTCGGCGATATCTACTGCCGGCCCGGCCTTACCCTGCGCGATCGTGAGATCGCAACCATTGCCGCGCTCGCAGCGATGGGCAACGCCGCGCCACAGCTCGAAGTGCATATCCAAGCGGGGTTGAATTGCGGTCTCAGCCGCGAAGAGATCGTGGAGATCCTGATGCAAATGTCGGTCTATGCAGGATTTCCAGCCGCACTCAACGGCCTGTTTGCCGCCAAGCGGGTCTTCGCGGCGGGCGAGGGAAACAGCGCCAACGCGACCGCATGATGAAAACACCTCGACGGCTGCAGCGGGCACCTGAAGCAAAATGCTCCGGCTGCAGCCGCTTCAAGTCCGAAGCAAGCGTTCTTGAATGATCGGGGTCGGCACAAAACGGCTATCCGCGCTTTCGAGTTGAGCTTCCATTCTCCATTTCGCCCACGCATTACCCTCGCCATCCGTGACCCGGCCGGGAAACGCCGCTAGACTGGCGGACCCTTGGGTTGGCGCTTTACGCCGGCTGCCGAGACGGGTAATGCGCGGCGGCGGATGCCCGGGCTTTACGGGCGGAGCGGCGGCTTCGACCCGGCGCACGGAAGGCGAGATGGCGAAATACGACCTGTCTTGGACGGAAAGAGACGACCTGCCGGCGCGCGCGGTCCGCACCGTTCATGCCGCACGCCGGGTCTGGCGGCGCTTCTGGCGCGTGGTGTCGCGCTTTATGCCCAAGCGGCTTTACGCACGCTCGCTCATCATCGTCATCGCGCCCATGATCCTTTTGCAGTCGGTGATCGCTTTCGTCTTCATGGAGCGGCACTGGCAAACGGTGACGCAACGGCTCTCGCAGGCCGTCACCCGCGACATCGCTGCCGTCATCGACATCATCGAGACGTACCCGCAGGAGAACGACTACGCCGAGATCATTCGCATCGCCCAGGAGCGGCTGGCGCTGCAGATCAGCATCGAGCCGTCCGAGCCCCTGCCGCCGCCCGCGCCGAAACCCTTCTTCTCCATTCTCGACCGGACGCTCGGCGAGGAGATCACGCAGCAGATCGGCCGGCCCTTCTGGCTCGACACCGTGGGCAACTCCAACATCATCGAGATTCGCATCCAGCTCGACGACAAGGTGCTGCGCATCTTCGCCCGGCGCAGCCAGGCGTACGCCTCCAACACGCACATCTTCCTGTTGTGGATGGTGGGAACCTCTCTCGTGCTCCTGACCATCGCCGTCGCCTTCCTGCGCAACCAGATCCGCCCGATCTCGCAACTGGCCGAGGCGGCCGAAAGCTTTGGCAAGGGACGGCCCACGCCGAGCGACTTCCGCCCGCGCGGTGCAGAGGAGGTGCGCCGCGCCGGCACGGCCTTCCTGCAGATGCGCGAGCGCATCGAGCGCCAGATGGAGCAGCGCACGGCCATGCTGACGGGGGTCTCCCACGACCTGCGCACGATCCTGACACGCTTCAAGCTGCAACTCGCCATCGCCTCGAGCAAGGCGGACATCAAGGCGCTGGACCAGGACATCGAGGATATGCGCTCCATGCTCGAAGGCTATCTGGCTTTCGCCCGCAACGAGGCCTCCGAGGATCCCGGCAAGTTCGATCTGGCGGCCTTTCTCGAGAAGATGGAAGAGGAGGCGAAGCTGCGGGGCGCCCATCTCAAGACCGCGCTTTCGGGCGAGCGCGAGGTGCTGGTGCGCCCCAATGCTTTCACCCGGCTTCTGACCAACGTGATCGGCAACGCGTTCCGCTATGCTCCGTCCACGGCGGTGGAAGCCAGGCACGGCGGGGGCATGCTGGTGATCACCGTCGACGACGATGGGCCGGGCATCCCGCCCGAGAAGCGCGAGGACGTCTTCAAGCCGTTCGTCAGGCTCGACACGGCGCGCAACCAGGACGAAAGCGGCACCGGGCTCGGGCTTTCCATCGCCCGCGACATCGCCCGCACCCACGGCGGCGACGTCATCCTCGACGACAGCCCGCTGGGGGGACTTCGGGTGATCATCAGGGTGCCGGCCTGAAAAGGCCCGGCCGATGGTTCGGCCGGGCCGCAAGGAACAAATGGTGCTACCTCAGGCGGCCTCTTCCCGCTCGCTTTCCCCGTCCTGGCGGATCGTCGTCAGGGCCGTGGCCCACTTGTACAACTCGTCGAGCATTCCCCGCGCGCCGTCGAGCATCTGTTCGTTGGGATGGAAACCACCCTCGTCGCCGATGAACTGCGGGAAGAAGGGAACCGGCACCACCTGGGGAAGGGCATGGACGTTCACGTTGCCGAGCAGTTGGCGCAACTCCTGCGCGGAGCGAAGGCCGCCGGAGACACCGCCGTAGCTCAGGATGCCAGCGGGCTTGTAGGACCACTCGAGCACAAGGGCCTGCACCGCATTCACGAGACTCGCGGGCGGGAAAGAATCGTATTCGGGCGTGACGAAGACGAAGGCGTCTGCGGACGCCACGCTCTTCGCCCAGCGGCGGGTGTGCGCGTGTTCGTATTCCTGCTGTAGCGGATGGGCCGCCTCGTCCAGGAGGGGCAGGCTGAAATCCGCGAGATCGACCAGTTCGACGTCGAACGCGCCGTGACTGGTTGCAAACTCCTCCAGCCACCGGGCGATGACGGGCCCGACGCGACCGGGGCGGGTGCTGCCGATGATGATATTGAGCTTAAGCGGCATTGGAACTCCTCGGAATTGATACCACTCCGGAACGGCTTGGGAGGATCCGTCTGAGCGGTATATGTTTTATACCGAGGCGAAAATAGATACCTTAGATGGGAGTGCAAGAAGGCACCAATTCCCCACCAGGTTACCTTCGGGTGACCCTGTGTATAGCGGCCGCAGATGCGGGAAGCGCGTGCGCCCTCTGGCAACTTGCAAAGGAGGCGGCTTTGCCAAACCACCGCCGCTGGCGATTGGCAGAACGATAATGTCGACGCTTCCTCCTCCTTGGCGGGGGAGAAAGCGGTCACTTGGGCCCGGCTTTGCTAAATCCGTAAAAATCGCAAGGGAGGAAGCTCCCTGCGTGAATGCCCACTCACCTCAATGCAGCCGGCTGCCGTCGGGCACTTGTCTGTCCACGGCAGCCAGCACCACCGCGCCCGCTACATCGGAAAACCCCAGGGTCAGGACTTCCGATATGAACTTGCCGATCTGGCGCGGGGGGAAATTCACCACCGCCACGACCTGCCGCCCGACGAGGCTTTCCGGCGTGTAATGCTCGGTGATCTGGGCCGAGGATCTCTTGACCCCGATCTCGGCGCCGAAGTCGATTCTGAGCTTGATCGCCGGCTTGCGTGCCTCCGGATAGGGCTCGGCCTCGACCACCGTGCCGACGCGGATATCGACCTTGAGAAAGTCGTCGAATGCGATCTCCGGCGCCTTTTCCGAACTCATGATTCTCCCCTCAGGCGGTGCCGAAGGTCTCGAACAGCACGCTGTTAAGCGCTTCCTGCGCGCTGGTGCCCGACCAGATAACGTATTGGAACGCCTGATAATAGCATTCGCAGGCTTCCAGCGCACTGTTGAGCATCACCTCGACCTGCTGGCCCGTCGGCTCCACCCCGCCGGCCAGAACGAGCGACTGGCGGAACATGATGACGCTTTCGCGGTCCCACAGGTCGAAATGCCCGAACAGCATCTGCTCGTTGATGAGCGACAATAGCCGCATCACTTCGAGTGCGCGCTTTTCCGGCACTTTCAGGTCGAACGCGCAGGCGACATGCAGGGCCTCGAACTCCTCCATCCAGGAAAAGGAGACGTGATAGTCCGTCCATGTACCGGCGACAGAGATGGCGATCTCGTCGTCGCCGTTGCGCTCGAAGCTCCAGTCGTTGTTGTGCGCGACATGCTCGATGACGTCCACCGGATGGGCATCACGCGACATGTCGAGTTCAAGAAGGCTCATAAATCTGCTTTCCCATTAGTGGGAGCGCTGATGCGCCCCGCCGTCTGGCACATGCGGTTTGAAGCACACGCGACCCGATACTGTTCAAACTGAGCGGGTGTAGGAGACGAGAGACATGAACGGGCCCACCCCAACCCGGCCTACGATCCGTTTCGAATCATGCAGCAAATTCAGTGTATTGATGACAGGACCTGTGACCAGCCCTTTTTTCGGGCCGTCAACCGGCAATGTGGATAGTTTGCCCCCTGCCGTGAATCCGGCCGCCGCCTAACCGACTCTCGCGCCAATATTTTTTACGCTTGCACACAGGCTGCGGCTCCGGCGAATTATTTTTTGGATTGCGTGCCCGACGTGGATTTTTTCGCGCTTTCACCGCCTGCGAGCCTGGCTTCCAGCGCCTCGATGCGCGAAAGAAGCGCCGCATTCTCCTCCCGTGCCTTGACCGCCATGTCGCGCACCGCTTCGAAGTCCTCGCGCTGGACGAGGTCCATGGAGTGGAGCATGCGCTCGGCCTGGGAGCGGAACAATGTCTCGAACTCGCGCCGGACGCCCTGGGCAGCGCCTGCCGCGTCGGTCATCACCTTGGCGAATTCGTCGAGGATGCGATTCGTGCCATTCGTCATATCGATACCTCTCCCTGATCCGGAATCAGGTAGGGCCGCGCGAGCGTGAATGCAAGCACGCCCGGAGCACGTTCCCCAGGCTTGACCGCGCCGCATTGCCCGCGCATACCCTGCGCCGCCGCCGGATACCGGCGGCCCGAAACAGGAGGCACGTTTGAGCGAGTATTTTCTCCTGCCGCTGGCCGCCCTGCCCTTTCCGCAGATCGATCCGGTCATCTTCCAGATCGGGCCCTTCGCCGTCCACTGGTACGGGATCGGCTACATCGTCGGCATTCTCTTCGCCTGGTGGTATGCCAAGCGCCTCGTCTCGAACCGGCATCTGTGGGCGCACGATACGCCTCCCATGAAGCCGACGGACCTCGACGACTTCGTCGTCTGGGCGGCCGTCGGCGTGGTCGCCGGCGGCAGGCTGGGCTACGTCCTGTTTTACGACCTGCCGCGCTACCTCGCCAATCCGCTGGACATCTTCGCCCTGTGGCAGGGCGGCATGTCCTTCCACGGCGGCATGCTGGGCACGATCCTTGCCATGGTGCTGTTTGCCCGCTCGCGCGGGATCAACGTCTGGAGCATGCTCGACACCATTGCCGCCGCCACGCCGGTGGGGCTAGGGCTGGTAAGGATCGCCAATTTCATCAATTCGGAGCTGTGGGGCCGGCCGACCGACATGCCCTGGGGCGTCGTCTTTCCGAACGGCGGGCCGCTGCCGCGCCACCCGAGCCAGCTCTACGAGGCGGCGCTGGAAGGGCTCGTCCTCTTTCTCGTGTTGCGCCTCCTCACCCACCGCCGCCTGCGCCTCAAGACGCCGCGCTTCATCGGCGGTGCCTTCATCTGCGGTTACGGCCTGTCGCGCATTTTCGCCGAGTTCTTCCGCGAGCCGGATGCGCATATCGGCTATCTGGCGGGGGGATGGCTGACCATGGGCATGGTGCTGTCGCTGCCGATGGTGCTTGCCGGGCTGTGGGCGATGACGACGGCAAGAGAACCCGCCGAAGCACGCCGGGAGCCATGACCCCGCTGGCCCGGAAGATACGCCGCCTGATCGAAGCCGCCGGGCCGATGAGCGTGGCCGATTACATGGCGCTTTGCCTGTTCGATCCCGAAGACGGCTACTACACCACCCGTGAGCCGTTCGGGCGTGCAGGCGACTTCACCACCGCCCCGGAGGTCAGCCAGATGTTCGGCGAGCTGGTCGCGGTCTGGCTTTACAGCGCCTGGCAGGCCTGCAGCGCACCGGAGGGCGCCGTCGTCGCCGAGATCGGCCCGGGCCGCGGCACGCTGATGCAGGACATGCTGCGCACCT
>NZ_JBHSUM010000095.1:0-15454 GCF_042660605.1 Nitratireductor sp. GCM10026969 | reverse complement strand
ATGGCGACGACGTCGACCGCGGCGCCGGAAAAATCGGCCCGGGCGATGGCGCGCTCGGCGAGCCGGCGGACGATCGCCTGGAGCCGGTCGTGGCTTTCATGGTGGATGTGATCGGCCTTGGTGGCGGCGATCAGGATCCGGTCGATCCGGCGGGCGACGAGATTGGTCAAAAGGCTCGTCCGCCCGGGGCGGAAGCAGGACAGGATCTCGGTGAGCGCACGCTCCAGATCGTTGACCGCCGCTGCGCCCGCATTGATCGCCTGCATCGCGTCGATGAGCACGATCTGCCGGTCGAGCCGGGCGATATGTTCGCGGAAGAAGGGCTTGACGACATGGGTCTTGTAGGCCTCGTAGCGGCGCTCCATCATGGCCTGCATGGAGCCGGGGCGGGGCCTGCCTTCCGCGAGCCTGCCGAGCGGCGCGAAGGTCAGCGCCGGCGAGCCCTCCAGGTCACCGGGCATCAGGAAGCGGCCGGGCGGCAGAGTGGAGAGGGCGAGGCCGTCTTCCTTGCAGGCTTTCAGATAGGTAGCGAAGCTTTCGAAAAGTCGCCGCGCCAGCACCTCGTCGGCATCCGCGTCCGGGTCGATGCCGGCGGCGAGGTCGCGCCAATCCTTGGAGATGTCGTGGCGCGGCTCCGATTTCGCCATGTCGACGGCTTCGCGGCTGAAGGTTTCGAAGCTCTTGCCGAGCAGCGGCAGGTCGAGCAGCCACTCTCCCGGATAGTCGACGATGTCGATGGACAGCCGACCGCGCGAGAACATGCGTCCCCAGGCCGAGGCCGATTCGTAATCCACCGTCAGCCGGAGCTCGGAAATGGCGCGGGTGGATTCGGGCCAGACGCGCCGGTCGACGAGATCGGCGATGTGGTCCTCGTACTGGAAGCGCGGCACCGCGTCGTCCGGCTGGTGCTCCAGATAGGCCTTGGCGATGCGGCCGGAGGCCTGCGCCTCGAACAGCGGCAGCCGCCCGCCATGGACAAGATTGTGCACCAGCGCCGAGATGAAGACCGTCTTGCCGGCTCGCGAGAGCCCCGTCACGCCGAGCCTGAGCGACGGTGACCAGAGGCCCGTTGCCCGGTCGGCGACGGTATCGAGGGCGATGCGGGCCTCGTCGGCCAGATTGGTCAGCGATGGCAAGGGCTTTCCTCGAATCGTTGCAGTCCGGATATAAGCAAGGGGAGGTGGCGATGAAATGGCCGTTCACCCACCCGGCGGGACGAAGGCGGAAAGCCTGCCCTTGCCCGGCGCGATTTCCGAGAACGGTTCGGCGAACTCGATCACCGCCAGGCTGCCGGCGGCGAAGCCGCGCCCGGCAGCCGCCATGGCTTCGGGCGTGCCGCTGTCCGCCAGAAGATGGCAGAGGTGCTGCATCGTCGGATTGTGGCCCACCACCAAAAGTGGCCCGGGCGTCGGTATCGCTGCGATCAGAGCCAGGCATTCCGCCGTGTCGCCCTGGTAGAGCTCGGGCACATGCAGCGTCTCGATATCGGCGGCGAGTTCGCCCGACAGCACGTGCCAGCTTTCGCGGGCGCGCGCCGCGCTCGAGCACAGGACGAAGGCCGGCACGAGGCCGGCCATACGCATGTGCCGGCCGAGGCGCGCCGCATCTTCGCGTCCGCGCAGGGTCAACGGGCGGTCGAAATCCCCCGTTCCCGGTCTGGTCCAGGCGGCCTCCGCGTGCCGCAACAGATAGAGCCGGTGCAAGGCGCTCCCTCCTTTGGTGCGACCAGATTCCACCGGCCTTCCGGCGACCGATCTTACGTGTTTGCCGGTAGCGCGCAACGTGACGGCGGCTTCGCCATCCTGGCGCCGAGAAAATTTGCGGCGATTTTGACATTTGCGTTATCGCACCACTGATTGTGCTTGTCCCCGCCGCGCTGCCCGAATATATAGGCGCCGCTGGTAAACAGTGGGGTTACCATGACCGATCTCGTCGATTCCGACTACGTGCCTTCCGAAGACGAGCCCTTCATGAATGAGCGCCAGCGCGCTTACTTCCGAAGCAAGTTGATCAAGTGGAAGAACGACATTCTGAAAGAGGCGCGTGAAACACTCGAGGTGCTTCAGCGCGAGAATGCAAACCATCCCGACCTGGCCGACCGGGCATCCTCGGAGACCGACCGGGCCATCGAGTTGCGCGCCCGTGACCGCCAGCGCAAGCTGATCGCCAAGATCGACGCCGCGCTGCAGCGCCTGGACGAGGGCACCTATGGCTACTGCGAGGAAACGGGCGACCCGATCTCCCTCAAGCGGCTCAACGCCCGTCCGATCGCCACACTCTCCATCGAGGCCCAGGAACGCCACGAGCGGCGCGAGAAGGTCTACCGCGACGACTAGGAGCAATTCCAGGAAAAGTGGAAGCCGGTTTTCCGTCCGGAATTGCGTTGAATCAAGTGGTTAGATCAGCTCACCGTTTCCATGAAACAGTGAACTGATCTAAGGCAGAGGCTTCGGCGGCAGCGACGCGCGATATGCCGGAGGGGGCCGGCACTATCGTATCTTTATCGCATGCCGTATCTGGAGCGGCTTACTATCAGACAGTCCACTACAGGCCAGAAGGGCGCGAAGAAGCCTGGTGCTGGCGCCTTCAGAGCGTCATCGCCTTTTCCGGCACCGGCATGCTGCCGGATGCGGCACCCCAGACCGTCTGGTCGTAATTCACCACCGCGCCGGTCATCAGCCCGGAATCGTCAGAGACCAGGAAGTTGACCGCCCGGGCGGCCTCTTCCGGATGGACGAGCCGGCCGAAGGGGAGCGCTGCCGTGGCCTTCCGCTCCCAATCCGGGTCGCCGGTCTCGGCTGCCTGGAGCGCACGCTCGTTGTCGCTCGACATCCAGCCGACATTGAGCTGGTTTACCCGAATCCGGTTCTTCATCACCGAGAACGCCGTGTTGCGCGTCAGCGTCGCGAGCGCGCCCTTAGTGGCGCAATAGGCGCTGATGTGCGGCTGGCCCGCATGCGCAGACGTCGAGCCGATATTGACGATGGCGCCCTCGATGCCGTCGCGGATCATGCGCCGGATCGCCTCCTGCATCAGGAAGTAGGGCCCGCGCACATTGACGGCGAACAGCATGTCGAACAATGCCGGCGAGGTGTCGAGAATGGTGCCGCGGTCGGTGCGCGCACCGGCATTCACCAGCACATGGATGCGGCCGAATATCCGCTCGGCCTCCGCCATGAGCCGGCGGCAGTCCTCGACGTCGCCGAGGTCGGCGCGCACGAAATGCGCCGTCACGCCGGTGTCGCCGGTGATCGCCTCGGCAACGGCACGGCCCTTTGCTTCGTTGCGACCCGTTGTCACAAGGCCGGCGGCGCCCGCCGCCGCCAGACATCTTGCGACGGCCGCCCCGAGCCCCTGTGTGGAGCCCGTGACGACGCATACCTTTCCGTCCATCCGGTTCATGTCCTTCACTCCTCCACCGTGTAGTCCGCTGCGGCCATGAGGCGCAGAAGCTCGGCATGGCCGATCTCGGCCATTTTCAGCGGCGGGGCCTTGGCAGGATCCTGCTCCGCCTCGATGACGAACCAGCCCTCGTAGCCGTAAGATGCAAGCCGTTTCGTGATCGCCTCGAAATCGAGCGTGCCGTCGCCGGGGACGGTGAATGCGCCCTTGAGCACCGCATCCAGGAAGCTTTCGCGCGTGCGGTCGATCCCGTCCACCACCTCCCGGCGGACGTCCTTCATGTGCACGTGGGAGATGCGCGCGTGGTGCTTATCGATGACGCGCAGCACGTCGCCGCCGGCGAAGGCCATGTGGCCGGCGTCATAGAGAAGGGGCAGTGCTTCGCCGGAGTTCGTCATCAGGAGGTCTAGATCCTCCTCGGTCTCGATGGGTGCGGCCATGTGATGGTGATAGGCGATCGGCATGCCCTGTTCGGCGCACCACTCGGCGAAGGCGGTCATCTTCCGGCCGTAGATCTTGATGTCCTCTTCGCTCAGCCGCCGGCGCGTGGCGAGCGGGGCGTCGCGCTTGCCCTGGATCGTGCCGGCCGTTTCGCCATAGACGAGACAGGGTGCGCCCAGCGCCTTGAAGAGCGCCATCTGCTCGGCCACCCGGTGCTTTTCTTCCTCGACCTCGCCGTCGAGCAGACGACCGGAATACCAGCCGCCGCAGAGCTTCAACCCATGGCTCTCGAGAAGGGGACCGAGGACGGCCGGATCCTTGGGAAATTTGCCGCCCGTCTCGATGCCGCTGAAGCCAGCCCGCCGCGCTTCGGACAGGCAGGTTTCCAGCGGGGTTTCGCCGCCCAGTTCCGGCAGGTCGTCGTTGGACCAGGCGATGGGGGCGATGCCGAGTTTGGCCTTCATGCGCTATATTCCGACGCGCTGCTTGCCGCGGATTTCGACCTGTTGAGCGCGGGCCTCCTGCACGGACTGGCTGGTGGAGACCTCGGGTACGCCCACATCCCAGTCAGCGTCACCCGGCACCCAGTGATAGGCGTCGGTGACGATAGTGACGACGGTGGTGCGGTCGGTGGTCTGTGCCCATTTCATGGCCGCGTCGAGATCGGCGAGGCTCTCGCAGTGGCGCGTCAGCGCCCCCATGGATTCTGCGTGCTTGGCGAAATCCACGGCGAACGGCTCCCGCACGCGGCAATCCTTGATGAGGTTGTTGAAGCCCGGCACGCCCTTGAAGTTCTGCAACCGGTTGATGACGGCGAAACCGCCATTGTCGCAGACGACGATGATCATCTTATGCCCGGTCAGCACCGAGGAATAGATGTCCGAGTTCATCATCAGATAGCTGCCGTCGCCGATCATGACGATGGGCGTGCCGTCGCCCTCCTTGGCCATGGCATGGCCCCAGCCGGCGGGGATCTCGTAACCCATGCAGGAGTAGCCGAACTCGCAGTCGAAGGTGTTGGGGTTCTTCACCCGCCACCCCTTGGTGACTTCGCCGGGCAGGCCACCGGCGGCGGCAACCAGCGTGTCGTTCGGCCCCGCATGCGCATTCACCGCGGCCACGACCTGCGCATAGGTGGGGACCGGCGCATTGGTCGGCGCCTGGTGCTGATCGAGAAGTGCGTTCCATTCGGCAAAGAGCGCGCGGGTCTTCTCCATCCATGAAGCCGGCGCTTTCCACGCGCCCAGTGCGTCGTTCAATTCGTTCACCGTCTCCAGCGCGTCGCCGACGACGGCCAGAGCCCGGTGCTTGGTCGCGTCCCAGCGTGCCGTGTTGATCGAGATGAACGTGGCCCCGGGGCTGAACGCCGTCCAGGAGCCGGTGGTGAAGTCCTGAAGTCGGGTGCCGATGGCAATCACCACGTCGGCTTCGGCCGCGAGCGCATTGGCGGACGTCGAGCCGATGATTCCGATCGGACCGGCATGGACCGGGTGATCGTGGGTGAGGGCGCCCTTGCCCGCGATGGTCTCCACGACCGGTATGCCGCGCTCTTCGGCAAAGGCGGCGACCGTCTCCTCGGCGAGCGAATAACGCACGCCGCCGCCCGAGACGATCAGCGGCTTCTTCGCCGTCCGCAGGAGTTCCGCCGCCTCGGCGAGCCGCTTGCGGTCGGGGCGGGGGCGGGGGATGGACCACACGGTCGGCCGGAAGAAAGCTTCCGGGTAGTCGTAGGCCACCTCCTGCGTGTCCTGGCACAGCGCCAGGAAAGCCGGGCCGCAATCGGCCGGGTCGAGCATCGTTGCTACCGCTTGGGGGAGCGACGAGATGATCTGCTCGGGGTGGGTAATGCGGTCCCAATAGCGCGAAACCGCCCTGAAGGCGTCGTTCACGGTCGTTGTCGGGTTGCCGAAATGCTCCACCTGCTGCAGCACCGGGTCCGGCACGCGGTTGGCGAAGGTGTCGCCGGAAAGCAGGAGCACCGGCAGCCGGTTGGAATGCGCCACGGCGGCGGCGGTGACCATGTTGGTCGCGCCTGGACCGATGGAGGAGGCAGCCACCATGATCTGCCGCCGCTTCTTCGCCTTGGCGTAGGCGATCGCCGCCAGCGCCATGGATTGCTCGTTCTGGCCGCGCCAGGTGGGAAGCTGGTCCTGAGCGCTCTCCAGCGCCTCGGACAGGCATGTCACGTTCCCATGGCCGAAAATGGCAAAGACCCCGGCAAAGAGCGGCACGCGCTCGCCGCCGATCTCGGTGAACTGGTTGCACAGATAGCGCACGAGCGCCTGTGCCATCGTCAGGCGGACCGTCGGCATGCTCATTGCGTCTCCTCCCGGAATGATCTGCCGCTGCGATTATTACGGAATACGTATTGACAATTCAACATCCTTGCAATGAAATTTGCTAACTCGTTCTGGGAGGGTCGTGATGCTGACCATCGCCGTTCTCGGCTGCGGACGGATCGGCCGTATGCATGCGGCCAACGTGGCCGCACATCCGCGCACGACGCTGGCGATGGTCTACGACATCCATCGCCCGTCGGCTGAGGATGTCGCCGGCCGCCACGGCGTCTCGGCAGCCGAAAACGCGGAGGCGGTGTTCGCCTCGGACAAGGTGGACGCGGTGCTCGTCGCCACGGCCACCGAGACCCACGCCGATTACATCGAGAAGGCGGTCGCGGCGGGCAAGCCGGTGCTTTGCGAGAAGCCGATCGACCTCGATCTGGCGCGGGTAAACCGTTGCGCCGAGGTGGTGCGCGCCAGCTCGGTGCCCGTGCAGATCGGCTTCAACCGGCGCTTCGACCCCGGCCACAGTGCTGCCCGCGCAGCCGCCCATTCCGGTGACATCGGTGATTTGCACCAGGTCGTCATCACCTCGCGCGACCCGGGAATGCCGCCGCGCGCCTACTACGAGGCGGCCGGCGGGCTGTTCCGCGATATGACGATCCATGATTTCGACCTGGCGCGGTTCATGCTGGGAGCGGAACCGGAGGAGGTGTTCGCCGTTGGCGGCCGCCTCATCGACCCGGCCCTGATGAACGAACTCGACGATTTCGATACGGCGATGATCGTGATGCGCACGGCCGATGGCCGGCAGTGCCATATCAACAACTCGCGCACCGCAACCTATGGCTACGACCAGCGCGTGGAACTGCTCGGCAGCAAGGGCATGCTGATCAGCGGCAACCGCAGGCCGCACGAACTGACCCGTTATTCGGCGATGGGAGCGGGAGGGGGCGAGCCGTATCTCGATTTCTTCATAGAGCGTTATCAGGAGGCCTTCAATGCCGAGATCAGCGCCTTTGTCGATTGCATTGAAAAGGGCGAGGAACCGGCGGTGCGTTTTGAGGACGGGCGGCGTGCGCTGATCCTGGCCGAAGCCGCGATGCGTTCGGCTGCGGAAGGCCGGATGGTCAACGTCGGCGAAGTCACGTAGCGCCATGTCGACGACCGTTCCGGCACCAAGTTTGCGCAAGTCGTCACCTGAGGAGGGGCCGGTGTGATCAGAAACAGACTCAAGCAGATCTGGGCGGAGGACAGGCCGGCGATCAATGGGTGGCTTTCGATCGGCAATCCTTTCGTCGCCGAGATCATGGCGGCCCAGGGCTATGACAGCATCTGCATCGATGCCCAGCACGGCGCGCTCGATTATTCCATGGTGCTGCCCATGTTTCAGGCCATGCGCGCGTCCGGGGTGGTGCCGCTGGCGCGTGTGCCCTGGCTCGAGCCGGGCATCGTCATGAAGGTGCTCGATGCCGGCGCCTATGGCGTGATCTGCCCGATGATCAATACGCCCGAACAGGCCGCGGAGTTTGCCGGCTATGTGCGTTATCCTCCGGCGGGCCAGCGCAGTTTCGGCCCCACGAGGGCGAGTTACGCGTCCGGGTCCGACTATGCTGCCGAGGCCAATGACGAGATCCTGGCCTTCGCCATGGTGGAGACGGCCGAGGCGATGCGCAATCTCGATGCGATCGCCGCCACGCCGGGGATCGACGGCATCTATGTCGGGCCCGCAGACCTCACGCTGAGTCTGACCGATGGACGGTTGGCACCGGGGTTCGACCGGGAGGAACAGGAGATCGTCGGAGCGCTGCACCGGATCGTGGCGGTCTGCAAGGCGGCCGGCAAGCGCGCGGTGTTGCATTGCGGCACGCCCGAATATGCCGCCCGTGCGATCGGCTGGGGCTACGACATGGTGACGGTCTCGGGCGATACGCGGCTGCTGGCGGGCGCTGCCCGTGCCAGCGTGTCCCGTTTCCGCGCGTTGACCGGAGAGCAGGCAGGCAAGAGCGCGGCGGAGAAGGGTGGTTCCTGATGCCGCACGTGCTGGTGGCGGGCAAGCTGCACCCCAGTGGCCTGGCGCTCCTGGAGGCGGCGCCGGACGTCACCTATGATTACGTGGAGGAGGTGTCCGAGGCGAGCTTCGCACCGCTGATCGGGGCAGCGGAGGGTTTGATCCTGCGCACCCAACCCTTGTCGGCCGCCACGATCGCGCGCGCCGGCAAGCTCAGGATCGTCTCCCGCCATGGCGTTGGCTACGATGCCGTCGATCTGCCCGCGCTCGAGGAGCGCGACATCACCTTGACGGTGGTCGGCGATGTCAATTCCCTCGCGGTGGCCGAGCACGCCATGATGCTGCTGCTCGCCACCGCCAAGAGGGCTGTCCGGGCCGACCGGGCAGTGCGCGCCGGGGACTGGCGCTGGCGCGACCGCCTGCAAGCCCGCGAGCTCGCCGGGAAACGGCTTCTGATCCTGGGCTACGGCCGTATCGGGCGTCATCTGGCGCGCCTGGCGCGCGCTTTCGGCATGGAGGTCGCCGCCTACGATCCGTTCGTCGGCGAGGACGGCTGGACGGGGGACGGTGTGACACCGGTTCGCACACTGAAACCGGGTCTCGCCTGGGCCGACATGATCTCGGTGAACGTCCCCAAGGGAGAGCACCCCCTTCTCGGCGGGGAGGAATTCGCCTGGATGAGGCCGGGCGCCATTCTCGTCAACACCGCGCGCGGCGGCGTGGTGGACGAACAGGCCCTGGCGACCGCGCTCGAATCGGGGCAGCTGGCCGGCGCCGGGCTCGACGTGTTCGAGGACGAGCCGCCGCCGACCGACCATCCGCTGATGGGATTCGATCAGGTCGTCCTGTCGCCCCACATCGCCGGACTGACTGCCGAATGCAGCCAGCGCATGGCCGTCGCCGCGGTCGAAAACGTGCTCGACTTTTTCGAGGGCAGGGTGGACCCCGATCTCGTGGTGAGCCCACGGAACGCGTGAGGCCGTCGTCTCCTCGTAGAGCGGGCCATGACTAACCGGCTTGTGGCGCCCGGCGGCGGGGCTTCCCATATGCGGGGCGCGTGGCATTGGGAAAACTGTCTGGAGAGCGCCTTCGGTGCTTGACGCCCACCAGCGCGCAACATATTGAACACGTCATTGCCCGGCCGGGCATGGCCTCGTGGCGGAGTGGTTACGCAGAGGACTGCAAATCCTTGCACCCCGGTTCGATTCCGGGCGAGGCCTCCATTCCCGGGCTGAGGCGCCATTACCTTATTGAATTTTCTGGATTTTCTTTTCAGGTGTGGCAGCGGAATCGCCACCCCCTTCCTCAGGGTGTGGCAGTATGTTCCCGATTTCGCCCCAGTCGATGCGGGTGACGGCCTGGCGGGCGAGTTTGGCTTGGCGCTTCTTGGCCGTGTAGATCCGCGACGTCTTTCCGTCCTTCCAGCCGAACAGTCCATCCAGCATAGAGTCGGTTGCCTCGGCCTCGGCGAGAGTGGTGGCCAGCCCTTTGCGGACGGAGTGTGCCGTGCAGTGTTCCAGCCCGGCTTGGCTGAACCATTTGGAGACGCGCTGAGAGAGGCCCTTGATCGAGAAAGGGCGCCCGTGGTCGCTGATCAGGTAGGCTAGGCCGCGGGTCGGATGCATGGCGAGGACGGCATCCAGAACCGGATGGACCGGGATCTCGAGTATGACCGGATGGTGGTTCCGGTTCTTGAAGACGCGAATGACCAGCGTGTCGCCGCGGCGATGTTGCGGGCCGATCTGGGCAAGGTCCGAAACGCGCATGCCCGTGTACATGAGGATGACGAGTGCGAGGACCGCCTTGGAGCGGGTGCCGTGATGCTCGACGAACTTCTTGATCTCCTCGTCGCGGATCGTGTGATGGCCGTCCGTCCTCCTGCGAAAGGCGTTCACAAGCTTGGCCGTGTTCACCCCCATGATCTTCTGCGGCTTGCCATTTCGTCCCGAGTGGGTGGTCTCGAAGATCTGGCGCAGCACTTTGAGTCGCTCGTCGGCGGCAAAGGGGGTTGCCGCCTTGCGGTCACGCAGGACCTGAATGTTCGACACGTCCAGAGCTGCAAGCGGCATGTTTGCAAAGACGCGCTGGCCGCCCGGCTTAAGCGGCTCCAGGAGCATCGAATCGATGATCGCGCGACGCTTGGCCTGGGTGGTCTTGTCGAGCCGGCGGAACGCATCCGATGCCAGGTAGGCGGTGCAAAGCCAGCGGAACGTGCCCGGTTGCGGCCTGCCTTTCAGATCGTCCTTCTTTTCATCGTCTGGCAGCGCGCCGGCCTCGACCATGTTGCGCTTCTTCCAGTATTCGACGGCGAAGGCCTCGCTCTCCGGATCGTCCGGAAGGCGGCCGTAGCGTTTGCCCTGGAAGCGAAAGAAATAGCGCATGCGGCCGTGGCGCGAGCGGTTCTTCTCGATATAGGGCAGGTCGATCGTCGCCACGTCCTCGTCCAAGGCCTCGCGCAAGGTCACGCCTCGGCCCTCCATTCGTTGAGGTCCGGGGCGCCTTCGTCTTCTTCCGGCAGATCAGTAGGCCACTCGGCGAGCGCGGCGTCAATCTCGGCCACGCGCCATAGCTTCGTCCGGTTCCAGACGCGCGGCCGGGGCAGGCGTCCTTCCTCCACCATTTTCAGGACGGTGTTCGGGCTGACACCCAGCGAGAGCGCGACGTCATTGATACGCATGCCGATGCGCGGGACGGGACGATCGATGACGGGATGCGGCGCCTTCACCCTCAGGCCTCCTCGCAGCGCGGCCCGTTCGCCAGCTCGAGGAGCACGTCGGCGTGGCAGGGCTCGCCGGGCTTGCACCAGCACGCCAGGTTCTTGCCGCGGAGCTGATGGGATACCTCTTCGACGCTGTGGGCACCGAAGGAGTGATATTTGTCGCCGCGCTCCTCCGGTGTAAGCCGGGTGAAGGGCACCGTCACGAACCTGAGTTCGATTCCTCGGCGATAAAGCTCGACCGCTCGCTCCTGCGACATCCAATTTCCGATCGGCCGAAAGGGGTCGGGAGCACCAACGGCGTACGGGTTGCCCCACCTCGAGGGTCGCGCGACGTTGACGGCTGGAAGCCCGTTCGCGCCTTGAGAGTGCGCCTGGAGATCAAAGCCCTTCTTGCGCGAGAGTTGGAGGCGGACTGGTCGGATCAAAGCAGCCTCCCTTCGACCTTCTGCCTGGCTGCGCAGTCGGGGCAGGTGTGGGTGTAGGGCTGGGTGCGGTCGCTTTCCTTACGCGCCAGGCGAGGCTCATCGCCGAACAGCTCGGCCGTGTCGGGATCGTGGCTCAGGTCGGCCTTGATCTTGCGGATGATCCAGCCGGCCGTCTTGGCGTCGGCGATCATCACCGCGAAATCCTCGTCGGCATAGGTGTTGGGGTAGCATGCCGCGCAGCTGTCGCAGCAGACCTGGTTCTTGGCTTCTTGGCGCTCGATCACGGGTTCCTCCGGTCGAGGCCGCAGGCATTCAGGGGGAGGAAAGGGAGAATGTAGCCGCCGCGCTGGGAGCGGTGCAGAGGCGCCCGGTCCAACGGTTCGACATACTTCTTTTGGAAGAATCCAATTGACTTTAGTGAATTATTAACGTTTGAAACAATTCGCTTATCCAAACACAATCGGAGTGGGGAAATCATGCTGCTGATCGAGCGGTTCAGCACGAGCGGTCTTGCGCATTCGTATGTCGACGGTCTCGCGGCTGAGGGAATTAAGGCGCGCGTTCTGTTTCGCCCGCGCAGGGGGCACAATCTCACGCCGTTCCTGGTGGAGCGCATTGCGCCGAACAAGGGCAGGAACGTCGGCCGAGAGCCCAGCAGGGACCTTGCCGACATGCAGGCGGACTGAAGGCCGGGCTCAGGCAGATTGCCCTGGCGGCGGGGCTTTGTCGCCGGCGGCGTCATTCACCTTCTTCCAGCACGCGCGCAACCGTCTCGAGGACCTGCTGATTATCCAGGGTCACTTTCTCGCCGGCGGCGTTCGAGTCGATCGCCTCCTGTGTGAGGCGGATGGCGGCAATGAGCATCTCGAGAGCCTGGGGACCGGTGGTCATGTCCATGGCTTCGCGCCTGGTTCCCTCAATCAGCTCGACGGTAGCACATGAAGCGGCACCAGCGGCGGCCAGCAGTTTGTTGCGGGTGATTGAGAACTCAAGCATGGCTTCCTCCCAGAGCGACCAGGCGCCAGATCGCGATGGCCGTGGCGGCGAGTATACAGCTGATGAGGATCCATTCGGCCAGCGCCAGGCGGCGGGGTTTCGCCTCGCCGGCGCAGGCCTGGGTGCAGTCGCATTCCGGGAAGTTGGGGCGGCGGGCGACGTGGTTCTCCGGCACGCCGTTTTCGCCCGGCCAGCGGCACCGTGCCGGTGCGCCGTGCTGGACGATCAGGGCGGTATTTCCCAGCCGGCAGCGCATCAGACCCACCCCGCAAGGAAGAGGGTGGTGCCGATTATGAAATACATGGTGGCGATGCCGGCGAGGACATCGGCAATCGCGTCGCCTTCCTCGGGCACGGCCGGCGCGAGTTCGTGGATCTCGAAAACGGGGGCCATGATCAGGCCGCCTCGTTCTCGGCACCTTGGCCGCGGAGCCGGAGCCGGGCTGCGTCGCGTGCGCTGCGCCAGTGTGCCTCGATCTCGCCTTCCGTCAGTTTGGTAACTTCGCCGAGAGCCTCTGCCGTGACGGTGCGCCCTTGCTCGGACAGTTCGATCATCGCCGTGGCGATGATCTCTTTCGGATCGGTCTCGGTGAGCGGGAAGGAAGACGGAATGGCAGGAGTGGCCTGCTGCTCAATGCGGATCATGTTATCGCTCCAGTCTCTAAGATGGAGCGGATATTATGCGCAAACGGATAATTGTCAATTTGAAAAATGCGCAGACGCATAATCCGCGCCTGCGCATGCTCGCTGCCTGAGGCTCCTAGTTGTCGACCGGCGTATCTGAACGTTCGGACGCTAACAGTCCCATTGATTCGCAAGCGTAGCGAACTTCGTATTGTGGTTCCACAATTAGGGCGATGTCCCGAATCTGACACTTGCGGCCCGTCGAGGTAAGATACTCCTCGGCTGCATCACGATATAGGACTTCTGCAGAGTTCGACTGAATGGCACCGAATGTGGCTCCTTTGACGAGACCGCCTCCAAGCGCTGCTCCAATTGAGGCGGTGATCATAAGCCTGTCTTCATCCGGCTTATCGAATATTCGATAGGTATTGCCTGCCTCATTCTGAAAGGCTTTGATCGGCACATTACTATAGTGCTGCATCGCATAATTCATGCCTGCGCAACCGGTCAGGGCGGCTACAAGGGCCGCGGCAAGTATCGCCTTTTTCATCGGTTCGTACCCCCAAGAATGCCCACTATGGAGACTTGAGCAACTGCCCCTGAATACCTCCTCGGCGCTCAATTCGTCGACTTTCCCTGCGAATTGCAGATGCGGGAAAGAATGTGAAAATCTCCCCAATCCAGGTGAGTTCAACGTCCTGGATCGGTTGAGCGTTCCAGGAAAGGAGGCTAACTCGGCCGTCTTCGCCCTTAATGATGGTCTTTACAAAGCGCCGACCGTCTATCGTTCTCACGACGGCCCGCTCGCCATAGAAACTCTCCAGCGGTCGCCTTTGTTCGCGGAAGACGATGATGACCATTCCGTCTTCGAACATCGGGAGCATCGAATCGCCCCGGACCATGAAAGCGATCATGTCATCGGGAAGCTGAAAAGGCACGTGGACCTGTTCGAGGCCCTCCGGTGGGACCTGTTCAAAGTCAGGTTCAACCTCGGCGCCTGCGCCAACGTAACCCATCAACGGCACGGTGAAGGTTGAAGTTTCTCGTGGTGCATGGGCGACTACCTGATCAAACAGTTCATTGATTGCATCGCGACGATGGCCTTCGGGCTCCGAGCCTGAGAGCCATCGGTTTACGGTGGATTGAGAGACCTTCAAGACTTCAGCGAGCTTTTGCTGCTTCCATCCTGTAGCCGTCATTATGGCGCGGATCTTCTGGTCGATCGTCATGGCGAGCACGCTAAAAGGTCCGATGGGGAAAGAAAAATCCGCATGCGCATAAAATGCGCTTGAAAACTATGCGTTTGCGCATAATATGCGCTCCTATGAACGCGCTTCGGCACATCAGGAAGAACGTATTCGGAGTCACCCAGGCTGAGTTCGCAGCCTTGGTTGGTGTCACCCAAGCGACCGTCTCTCGCTGGGAGAATGGGATATCCTTGGATCTGACTGACATGCAGGCCATCAGACGTGCTGCATCGGTTCGCGACCTCCCGTGGGAGGACGCTTGGTTCTTCGAAATCCCGGAAGCCGGTGAATGTCGCTCGGCGCTCGCTCGCCCGGAAGTAAAGGAGCCGGCCGAATGAAGACGCTCTCCAGCAACTCCCAAGACTGCATCTCTGCCTCCTCCCTTGGAGATGCGGCCGCTGCCGCGCCTTCCGCTTCCCGCCCCATTCCGGCGGAAGGCGCGGCCTTTTCCTTTTCCGCGCCGCCGGCGCTTTCCGAGCAGGCATTGACGCTGCTCGCCGTCGTTGCGGCGCATGACCGGATCCGCCCTGCCGAGGTCCTCACCCGCGCCATTTGCGCCCGGGCGGAGGCGATCGGAATTGCCAACCTGACATTGCAGGGTGGGGAAGTGGCATCCCGCTTGGCTCATAACCAAGGGGTCGCCCGTTCGAATCGGGCCCCTGCAACCAGCCATAACCCTGAGAGCGAGAAGGGCCCGGAGGGCGCGCCTGGCAAGGGCGTCCTCCGGGTGCCGCCCGTTCCGCCGTAGGCTGATGATTTCGCGGGTCTCGTTCTTTGTTTCCATGCCCGCACTTTGAACAACCGAACCCTTTCCCGCCACGGGAAACGCCGCCTGGTTTTCCCGGCGCGGGAACGCTTTTGATCGTCCTTCGACAGGCTCAGGAGGGCCCCATGGTTCCGAACGCCAATGCCCATTTCTTCCGCATCAAGGCCGCGCAGCGCGACCTGATCGCCGCCGCTGGTGGCATCGAGCGGGCGGCGGAGGTCGCCGGCTTTTCCAAATCGCAGGTGGGCCGCTGGAACCATGCCGACAGCCCGGACCTGATGCCCGTCGACGCGGCCCTTCGCCTGGAGGAAGAGACCGGGCGCTACGACTTCACCAGCGCGATCGCCGCGGCGCGCGGGCGCAAGCTGGCCGACACGACGCTCGAGGCGATCGAGGCCGGCGACATCATGGCCCGCTTCTCGGACGTGATGCGCCAGGTGGGCGATCTTTCGTCCGCCGCGGCTGTCGCTTTCGCAGACGGCAAGATCACACCGGCCGAGGCCACCAACATGATCGACAAGCCGACGGCGCTGCTGGTGCAGGCC